>JBATLA010000457.1:0-1611 GCA_049669945.1 Polyangiales bacterium
CTGAACCTCCATGCACTCGGCCATGTTCGCGTAGAAGTTGCAGCGCTGACACCAAGCCTCGAGCTTCCGGTCCAAATCGCTTTCCCCGCAGGCGAGACTGAGCGCCAGCACGGCCACGACAGGCACCAAACTCCTCATGGAGGGCCGTCCACCACACACAGAAGCGTGGAAGCAACGCGGGCCCGCCGAGCCCCACACCTCGCCTCGGTTGACGCCTTGCGCCTAGATGTACTACTCCTGCCCGTTCCCTGTGACTGGCAAGCGACGATATCCGGCACCTGTGATCGCGGTTTCGAACTCCGCTCCGGAAGAGCTCGGCGCCGACAGCGTGGTCGTCCCGAAGCGCGCCGAGCCCAAACGGCGGCATGCCCTCCCCGACGATCTCCTTTCGCGAAGCGAAGAGGAGGGTGCGCGGCGCTTGGCGCTCAAGGCCCTTTCCGCCGCTCGCGCGGCCGAGCGACGCCTGGACGATCGCTCCGATCCCGAGGCACTCCACGACTTCCGCGTGGCGATTCGGAGACTCCGAAGCTTGCTACGCGCGTACAAGCCGCAGCTCGAGAGCTCCATCCGTAAGAAAGATCGAGCGCGCCTTCGGGAGCTCCAGCAGGCCACCGGTGGCGCCCGGGAGGCCGACGTCGCTCTCGAATGGCTGACGAAACAGCAGCGCGATCTGGCGCCCGAGCACCTCACCGGGCTCAACTGGCTCTCCGCCACCCTGCTCGACCGTAGACGGGAATGCTCGCAAGCGCTCGATGAAGAGCTTCGCCAGGCGTTCAAGCGGACAGCAGAGAAGATGGAGGAGCGCTTGGCAATCATGCGGCGCGAGCAGAACCTCCTCGCCGAGCGTCCGCACGTCAGCTTCGCCCGCACCCTAGCCAACCTGACGGAGGCGCACGCGACGGACCTTCTCGTTCAACTCGGCCAAATCGCACGGATGGACGACGCCGAGGCGCTGCACAACGCGCGCATCAAGTCGAAGCGCCTTCGGTACCTTCTCGAACCGGTGCGGGCTTACGTCGGCGAGGCTCAAGCCGTCGTCAAGAAGACCAAGCGGCTCCAAGAATTGCTTGGCGATCTGAATGATGTCCACGTGCTCATGGACGAAATCGATCAGGCCTTCGACGACGCGCTAACGCAGAAGGCCGGGCGCATCAGGGACTCACTCGGGCGCGGGGACATCGATGGCGCGCGACGCGACGCGACCATGAGCGAGTGGATCGGTCTCGTCGAGCTCTACAGCCGGCTCGAGGGCGAACGCCGGGAGCTCATCGGAAAGATCCGCGATCGGTGGCTCGACGGCGATCTCGACGCATTGGTCGGCCAGGCCCGCCACCTAGCGCACGAGCTGCGGCGCCAGGATCACGCCCCTCAATAGTCCAATATCGAGATCACCCGGTGCGGTTCCAGCTTCTTCGTGCCCTCGAGCGCGACGAGGTTGATGACGAATACGAACGCGGCGACCTCGGCACCGCACTGTTGCACGAGCCGAGCCGTGGCTTGGGCAGTCCCGCCGGTCGCGATCAAATCGTCGACGACGACCACCCGATCGCCCGGCTTCAACGCATCCCGATGGATCTCGACGGCGTCGCTTCCGTACTCGAGGTCGTACTC
>JBATLA010000458.1:0-5107 GCA_049669945.1 Polyangiales bacterium
ACCCCGAGATGCGGAAACCCTTCGTAGCGTCCGTCGCTCACGTCTTTCAGGAAGTGCGCGATCACGGGGCTCGGGATCATGTATCCGACGTTGTCCGCGTCTTCGATCCCTTGCATTGCAATCCCCACCACGGCACCGCCGGTGACTACGGGACCGCCGCTGTTCCCGGGATTGATTGCAGCGTCGATCTGAACGGAGAGAAGATCTCGATACGAGTGGGTGTACGTGTCGACCTCGACGCGCGACACGATGCCCGACGTGATTGAAAGCGTGTTGCCGCCGACCGGGAAGCCATAGACGACGACGCTTTGCTGTAGCTGCGGCATCTTCCCAATCGGGATCGGGCGGGCGCCCTCGAAGAAGCGCGGGTCCTCGACGCCGAGGAGCGCGAGGTCTGCGTCATGACTGATGAAGAGGACCTTGGCCGGGAACCGCGCGTTGCCGCCTGCGCGCTTCGCCTCGATGCTCACCGCGCTTTCGACGACGTGCGCGTTGGTGAGGATGCGCCGCCCTCCGATGATGACACCGGAACCGCCCGAGAGCTCCACCCCTTCGGTCTGCCAAGGCGTGAGGAGGTCAGGTGGATCACTGACGACGTCGAGCTTCACGACGCTCGAGGTGACGGGGCGCGGCTGGGCTGAGGCTGGAGTGGCCCAGACTGCACAGGCGACGAGGACGAGACTCTGGACAAACGCGCTTCGATGCATCGAGCGCCAGTCTGTCTCACTTTGTGGCTCCGGCGTACAGGAAGCCCGCATCGGCTGAATTGCAGTGGCAATTCGTGATAGATGCGGGTCATGCGCATAGACACGTTCACCGGTGAGAACAACGACTGGGTCAAGCTCGGGAAGGAGGCTCGACGGGCCGAAGCTGTTGGCGTCGACGGATTTGCCATCCCCGAGATCACGGGCGACCCCCTCCTCAACGCGGCGGTGGCGGCGCAGGCGACGGAGCACATTCAGGTGCGCACCGGCATCGCGGTGGCGTTCCCGCGGAGCCCGATGGTGTTGGCTGAGCAGGCATGGGCGATTCATCGGAATTCCGGCGGGCGTTTCGCGCTCGGGCTCGGCACGCAGGTGAAGGCGCACAACGAGCGGCGCTTCAGTACGCCATGGAAAGCACCGCGAAGCCGCCTGATCGAGTATGTGGAATCACTTCGCGCGATCTGGCGTTGCTGGGAGCTCGGCGAGCGACTCGACTATCAGGGCGACCACTACCAGTTTTCGCTGATGACGCCCGAGTTCACGCCGCCGAAGTCGAACCTCCCGATGGTGCCGGTGTACCTGGCGGCCGTTCGGCCGCGGACGATCGAATCGGCGGCTGCCATCGCCGACGGGCTTCGCTTGCATGGATTCTGCACCAAGAAGTACCTCCAGGAAGTGGTGTGGCCGGCAATCGAACGCGGCCTGCAGTCGGCCGGGCGTCCGCGAAGCAGCCTCGATGTCTGCGGCGGCGGCTTCATCATGACCGGACCCGACGAAGAGACGGTGATGAAGAACCGCGAATGGGTCCGCTACCGTATTTCGTTCTATGCGTCGACGCCTGCGTACCGCCCGGTCATGTCGCTCCATGGCTGGGACGACTTGGCCGACAAGCTGTTGCACATGACGAAGACTGGACAGTGGAAGAAGATGGCGGCCGAAATTCCCGACGACGTGCTCGACGAGTTCTGCATCTACACGACGTACGATCAGCTTCCGCAGGCGATCGAGGCCCGTTTTGGCGGTGTTTCGGACACCGTCGAGATCGGCTTCGAAGACGACACCCCCGTCGAGGTCGCCCAAGACGTGGTGTCACGCGTACACGCGATCGCGGGCGGGTTCGAGGCGCCGCTCGACCGCTACGCCTAGCGCTTGCTCAGCACCAACAAGGCGGTTTCGGCTGCCAAGTTCGGGTCCTCGTCGTCTCCGATGACGCGGCCCTGAGTGTCGTCGTAGTAGCGCGCTTGCTCCACGGTGACGCCCATCTTGTCGCAGAGGTCGAGCATGTCTTGAATCGACGGAAAACGACGGTTTGGGGTGTTGTACCACTCGTAGGAGTACGAGCCTGGCGCCTTGGGCGCGCGGCCTTCGAGCCCAAACATCTCGCGAAGCGCGCGATGCGCGAAGTTGGTGAAGCCGACGATGGCGCGCTTGCCGACCCGCAGAGCTTCTTCGAGGAGACGTTCGACATTGGGGACGACTTGGAGTGTTGAGGAGAGCACCACGTAGTCGAAGCGGTCGTCCGAGAACTCCGGTAGACCGACGTTGAGGTCGTAGTCGATGGCATCGACGCTGTGTTGCATCGTGGCGGCGATGAGCTCGGTACTCACCTCGACACCGCACAGGAGCGGGGCTCCACGGGCCTTGAGGCGAGCGAGCAGATCGCCCTCCCCACAGCCGAGGTCGAGCACGGAGCTGTTGGGCGGAATCAGCTCGAGGATACGGTCTTCGTCAGGCCTCGATCGCGGCTCGAGTGGCTTCGGTGCACCGAGCCTTGCGGCGACGAGTGGCGCAAACTGCTTGATATCCTTTGGGAGCAGAAAGCTGTCGTGACCGCCGTCGGTTTCGATCTCGCAATAGGAGACCGGTTGCCCAAGCGTGGTCATCAGCGCGACGAGCTCGCGCGATTGCGCGGGTGGAAACAGCCAGTCGCTCGAAAAAGAGATGACGAGCCAATCGCACTTGGCTCCGCGGAACGACTCGAGACGCTGCTCGCGGGTCGCGCCGAGGTCGAAGTTGTCCATCGCTAGGGTAATCGCCACGTACGAGTTGGCGTCGAAGCGGCCGACGAACTGCTTGCCTTGGTACGCCAAGTACGAGCCGACGGAGAAACGCTTCTCGAAGTCGGTGACGATGTCGCGCGGCGCATGCCGATCGAGATCGAACTTCCGGGTCATCGCTTCGGATGACAGATAGGTGATGTGACCGAGCATCCGTGCGAGCGCCAACCCCGTGCGCGGATACTCGCCTGTGCCGTAGTACTGACCGCCGTGAAAGCTAGGATCGGTCTGGATGGCGTTCCGGCCAACGACATCAAACGCGATCGCCTGCGCCGTGACGCGCGCGGAACCTGCAATCACGACGGCGGTCTGCACGTACTCGGGGTGCCGGGTCGCCCAGCAGAGTACCTGGTGCGCACCGAGCGAGCCGCCGACTACGGCGCGGAGGCGCTTTACACCGAGCAAGTCGATGAGGCGCTTCTGTACGTCGACCATGTCTTCGACCGTGACCAACGGGAAGTCACTGCCGTAGGGCATGCCGGTGGCGGGGTTGGTGGTGCCCGGGCCCGTCGTCCCGCGGCAGCCGCCGAGGACGTTGGAGCAGATGACGAACAGGCGATTGGTGTCCACCGCCTGGCCCGGACCGACGAGGCCCTCCCACCATCCGGTGTCGTCCCCAGGGTCGTGCCGAGCAGGGTGTGAGTCGCCCGTGATCGCGTGGCAGATCAGAACTGCATTGCTGCGGTCCTCGTTGAGGGTGCCATACGTTTCGTAGGCAACCTCGACGCCGGGGAGCATGCCGCCGTGCCGGAGCCGAAGGGGCTCCGGGAACACAGCGGTCTGCATGTGCCGAAGCGGGGCACCGCTTTGAACCGAATCCGCGCTTTCGAACTGATCGACCACCAGAGCCGGGGTACTCTACGCCACGGCAGCCGCAAGGGCTTGGTCGAGGTCGGCGATGATATCTTTCACGTCCTCGATGCCGACGGACACCCGAACGTACTCGGGAACGACGCCCGCTTGCTGCTGCTCTGCGGGAGAGAGCTGCTGGTGGGTGGTCGAAGCCGGATGAATCACCAGCGTCTTGGCGTCGCCAATGTTCGCGAGGTGCGAGCAGAGCTTCACGCTATTGATGAACTTCTTGCCAGCCTCCATGCCGCCCTTGATGCCGAAGCCGAGGATCGCACCCTTGCCATCCTTCAGGTAGTGGTTGGCGCGCTCGTTGTCGGGGTGGCTCGGAAGGCCCGGATAGTTTACCCACTCGACGGCTTCGTGCGCTTCGAGGTGTTCGGCGACGGCCTGGGCGTTTTCGCAGTGCCGCGGCATCCGAAGATGGAGCGTCTCGAGCCCCTGCAAGAACAGGAACGCCGCAAACGGGCTCATCGCCGCGCCGGTGTCGCGGAGCCAATGCGTACGGACCTGTACGAGGTAGGAGATGTTGCCCATGGGCGCGAGCGCGTCGGCAAGAACCGCGCCGTGGTAGTTCGGAGAGGGGCCACAGAGCTCGGGCCACTTCTCGCGGTTCTCCGCCCACTGGAAGTTCCCCGAATCGACGATGGCGCCGCCAATGTGGGTCCCGTGGCCGCCAATGAACTTCGTGGTCGAGTAGACGTTGATGTCGATACCGTGCTCGAAGGGGCGGAAGAGGTACGGCGTCATCACAGTGTTGTCGCAGATCAACGGAATGGAACCGTGCGGCGCGCTGTGGGCTGCCTCGGCGATGGCCTTGAAGTCCGGAACATCGTTCTTGGGATTGCCGATCGACTCGATGTACACGAGGCGCGTGTTCTCATCGACGAGATCGTGAATCTGCTCGGGATGCGCGGGGTCGAAGAAGCGTACTTCGATGCCGAGGTTCTTGAAGGTGTTGTTGAAGAGGGTCCATGTGCCGCCGTAGAGGCTCGTCGCGGAGACGAAGTTCTGGCCGGAGTGACAGAGGGAGAGAATTGCGGCGTTGATGGCCGACTGGCCCGACGCGAAGCAGAGCCCCGTGACCCCGCCGTCCATGGCGGCGAGGCGCTTCTCGAGAACATCGACCGTCGGGTTCATGATGCGCGAGTAGATGTTCCCGAACTCGGCGAGTCCGAAGAGCGCGGCGGCGTGGTCGGTGTCGTGGAATACGTAGGAGGTGGTCGCGTAGATCGGCACCGCGCGGGCCGTCGTCGCGGAGTCGGGTTCTTGGCCGGCGTGCAATGCAAGCGTACCGAGGCCGTAGTTCTCTTCGGTCATGTCGATTTCCTCGTTGTTCTGATCGGCTCAGGCGAGAGCGCTGGGGGCGGCGAGGATAACGCGAGATGCGATGGCGGGCTAGAGGGTCGATAGGTCGGTGATGTCCAGCACCAGCCATTGCTTGGGCTCGATCGTGGCTTCCAAAACGTGTCTATGCCCCAACAGATCGACCTGGAT
>JBATLA010000459.1:0-3805 GCA_049669945.1 Polyangiales bacterium
CGCGACGCCTTCGAGAGCGCACTCGCTGAGCTCGTCACCACGGAGCGCGTGATTTGGCTCGAGCAAGGGCTCGAGCACGACCACACCGACGGCCACGTGGACATGATCGCGCGTTTCACATCGGATAACACGGTACTGTGCATGGGACCGAGGAAAGACGCTCCCAACGCCACAGTTCTGCGCGACATCGTGGTCGCGCTTCGCGACGCGGAGCTCGCCGTTCACGAGCTCCCCGCGCCCTCGGCGCTCGCCGATGCCGAGGGCGCCCCATTGCCGGCGAGCTACTGCAACTTCTACGTGGCCAACGATGCGGTGGTCGTCCCGACGTATGGCTTGCCGGAAGACGAAGCGGCCGTCGAAGTGGTGCGCGAAGCGTTCGGAGGTCGTGAGGCGATCGGCCTCCCGGCGCGCGACCTGCTATGTGGGGGCGGCGCCTTTCACTGCGCCACCCAGCCACAGCCGGCAGCGCCATGACCAGCTCCTCTCTTTGCATCGCCGTCGTTCAATGCGCCCTCGCCGGCAACCGCGACGACAACGTCGACCGGGTCGAAGCACTCGTCCGCGAAGCCGCGAGCCGAGGCGCAGACGTCGTACTGACACCTGAGCTCCTCGAGGGACCATACTTCCCACAGACCGAAGACGAGCACGCGTTCGACCTCGCCTGCGCCCTCCAAGGTCACCCTACGGTCAACCGCATGAAGAAGCTCGCCACCGAGCTCGACGTGGTTCTCCCGGTCTCGTTCTTCGAGCGCGCGGGCCAGGCGTACTACAACAGCGTCGCCATGGTCGACGCCGGTGGCGCCGTCCTCGGCGTGTACCGAAAGAGCCATATCCCGGACGGCCCCGGCTACGAAGAGAAGTTCTACTTTCGCCCTGGGGACACGGGATTTCGGGTGTGGGAAACGCGGCGCGGACGCATCGGGGTCGGGATCTGCTGGGACCAATGGTTCCCCGAGGCCGCGAGGGCGATGGCGCTCGCGGGCGCGGAGGTCTTGCTCTACCCGACCGCGATCGGCAGCGAGCCGGAAGAGCCGGACGAGGACACCTGCGCGCCCTGGCAGCGAGTCATGGTGGGGCACGCCGTAGCAAACGCGATGCCCGTTGCCGCGGCGAACCGGATCGGGGTCGAAGGCTCGCTTCGCTTCTACGGAAGCTCTTTCATCGCGGATCAGCGTGGCGACCTGCAGGCCGAGCTCGGTCGCGACGATGAGGGCGTCGCGATCGCCACGTTCGACCGAGAGGCACTCCGACGGTACCGAGCGAACTGGGGCTTCTTTCGCGATCGTCGGCCCGAGCTCTATGGAAGACTGACCGGTGACGAACCTACTGAGTAGCCTCTACGCGATCATCGACCCGGAGGTGTCGAGCGAGCCCGTGGCCCTCGCCCGCCAGGCGCTCGCGGCAGGATGCCCGATCCTACAGCTCCGCGCCAAGGACCTCGATGACCGGCTATTCTTCGACCTCGCGTCCGAGCTGAGAGCGCTGTGCACGCACGCCAGCGTATCTTTCGTCATCAACGACCGCGCCGACATCGCTCGGATCGTGAACGCGGACGGGCTCCACTTGGGCCAGGATGACCTCAGTGTCAGCGACGCGCGCATCGTGGTCGGCAACATGCAAATCGGAGTATCGACGCACGACCCGGAGCAAGCCACGAGGGCTGAGCGCGCCGGGGCTGATGTGATCGCATTTGGTCCTGTGTTCGCAACTGCGACCAAGAAGAACCCCGACCCTGTCGTGGGGGTGGAAACGCTCGGCCACATCTGCGCCAGCGTCTCTCGACCGGTCGTCGCAATTGGCGGAATCACGCCGAAAAACGCTCAGGAAACCCTAGAGGCAGGGGCGCGCTACGTCGCGGTGATCTCGGCTCTGCCGAGCTTCCTGAAGGACGCTTGAGAAGTCCGTTCAGCGCGCTTCTTCGAAGTACTGAATCGCTGTCTCGACCGCGGCACCGAGCGCTTGGTTGACGAGCGTAGCCGTCGCGTCCTCACCGTTGCGCAACGCTTCGTAATAGCGTTGCCGCTCCGTCGCGTGGATGACGACCGGCGGATACCCGGCGCGCATCAAGATCAGGTTCATGACCAGCCGGGCGACCTTGCCGCTGTGGCGCGGGAAGGGGTACGTATGCAGCAACTGATAGTGCGCCTTACTCGCCATGCGGACCGGGTGCATCGTCTTCTTGGTCTCGGGATCGGAAAGCCACTGCACGAGCTGCCGCATTCGGTAGCTGATCTTGTCGGGCTGCGAGATCTCGTGGAAATACAAGCGGTGAAGCGGCATGTCCTTGCGGTACTTCGGCGGGCCCTTCCCCTCGAGCTCCTCGGGCGCGAGCTGCGCGAACAGTTTCTTGATGACCTCGAGACTCACCGTGAACCGCCGCCGCGTCGACATCTCGCGGATCATCTCGATCGCGCCCATGTGGTTCCGGATCTCGTCGTAGACCGGGATCAGCGAGGTGTCGGTGACAACCTCGTCCCGCATCGCCGCGCGAAGCTCGTCCATCGAGTAGACGACGCCCTCGAGCGCGCTGTCATGGTAGATCCACGCGATGTCGAAGCGCTGTTGATACTCGGTGAGCATCTGCTCTGACGCCGCGTCGATGTACTCGCGCAGCATGCTGACACGCTCTTCTATGCTCGGACCCTGAAGCGCTTGAACCAAAGAAATGCCTCCAACTGCGACGTACCCTCACCGCCGGCCCCGTAGGGGCGGCCGACCTTAACAGCGCCGAACAAGGGCGTCAACCATGGCCGAATCCGGCTAATTCAGGGCTGCGGAGATCGCCCCTCTCAGCCGCATTTTGCTGGGAACTCCGGTAGATGCCCAGCTGACCACCCCGGCCCGGTCGACGATCATGACCGTGGGGAGAGCGCGGATGGCGTATCGTCTTTGAACCTCCCCAGTTCGGTCATGGAGGGTCGGGAACTCGGTGCCAAAGGCGGCATGGGCTGCCTGCAGGCGTTGCCGGTCGATGGGCTCGACGTTGACCGCATAGAAGGCCACGGGCTGACCGCGAAACTCCTTACTCAGGTCGTTGAGGACGGGGGTCGCGCGCTTGCAGGCGCCGCACCAACTCGCCCAGAACTCGAGCACCACGACCTCATCTCGCATGTCGGACAGATTCACACGCGTCGGCCCGCCCGGTTCTGCGCCCGCCGCCACAGCTAGCGACAGGCCCGGCGCCGGCTCACCCATGAACGGCGACACCGTCCCGCGGGTCATCCAGGCGTAGACGGCGATGAACACCATCGCCGTGATGGCCCATTGGATCCACTTGTTCGGGCGTCTCTTCCGATTCTCGTTCAACGTGACTCCAACAAGGGTAGCTCGATGCAGAACCGTGCACCGCCTTCCGGAGCGCGGTCGAGCCGCACTTCGCCGCCGTGCTCGAGGACGACCTTCTTCACGATCGCCAAACCGAGGCCTGTGCCCTCGGCTCTGGTCGTGTAGTACGGGTCGAACACCCGATCCCAGTTCTCCTCGGAAATCCCGTCACCGTTGTCCCGCACTTCGATGAAGCCGCTGCCGCGCCTTCGGTAGGCGCGCACGAACACGCGGCCGCCACCTTCCGGCTTGGCCTCGTGGACCGCCTGGATCGCGTTCCGAACGAGATTGTCGACACCTCGCTTGAGCATCATGGGGTCCATACGCACTCGAATGGATTCCGTTGCGGTGCTCACCTGAACTTCTACCGGCACTGGGGTTCCACCACCTACGTCCTCGAGGATTGCGGGCACCGAGATCTCGATGGCGTGGACCACCTCGCCGAGGTCGGCTGGGGACAGGTCCGCCTCCGGAAGCTTGG
>JBATLA010000460.1:0-7570 GCA_049669945.1 Polyangiales bacterium
CGCTGGCTTCGTCCGAGATCGCATGTTCGTGAGCTGCAGCGAAGAGGAATGGGACGCGGTGATCCGAGTTCACCTCAAGGGCCACTTCTGCATCGCTCGCCATGCGGCTGCGTACTGGCGCGCGCAGGTGAAAGCGGGAGCGGAGGTCGACGCACGCATCATCAACACCAGCTCCGGGGCGGGTGTACTCGGTAGCGTCGGGCAGTCCAGTTACTCGGCAGCCAAGGCGGGCATCGCGACGTTGACGCTCGTACAAGCCGCCGAGCTCGGCCGATACGGCATCACCGCCAATGCGATCTGCCCGATCGCACGCACCCGCATGACGGAAGGCGCATTTGGCGAAACGATGAAGGCGCCCGACGAGGGTTTCGACGAGAACGACCCGGCGAACGTATCGCCGTTCATCGCCTGGCTCGCCAGCCCCCAATCGAGGGGCGTGACTGGCCGCGTTTGGGAGGTGTTCGGCGGAACGATCACGGTGTTCGACGGCTATCGCCGCGAGCAAACCGTCGACATCGGCAAGCGTTGGGATGCGGCCGAAGTAGGCCCAGCCGTCGAAGACCTTCTCTCCAAAGCGCAACCGCTCGTGAAGGTTTACGGAACATGAGCAACCCCCTCGACTTCACGGGTCAGGCGGTGCTCGTCACCGGAGGAAGCCGCGGCATCGGCCGTGGGATCGCTGAAGCGTTCCTCGCGGCAGGTGCTCAAGTTGCGGTGTGCGGACGCAAGGAACCCGCAGAGCTTCCGGCCGCAGAGGGAAGAACGGCCATCTTCTTCCAGGCGGACGTATCCGATGCGGAGCAAGTCGAAAAGCTGATCGACGCCGTCGTCGGGAGCCTCGGCCGACTCGACGTACTGGTGAACAACGCAGGAGGCGCACCCTTTGCCGAAGCTGCGACCGTGTCGCCCCGGTTCTCGGAAAAGGTAATTCAACTCAATCTGATCTCGGCGCTTCACTGCTCGCAGCAAGCCAACCGCGTCATGCAGCAGCAAGAGACCGGGGGCTCGGTCGTCAACATTGCAAGCGTCTCAGGCGTCCGGCCGTCGCCGGGAACCGCCGCCTACGGCGCTGCAAAGGCCGGCCTGATCAACCTCACCGGGACGCTGGCCATCGAGTGGGCGCCGAAGGTGCGCATCAACGCGATCTCCGCAGGACTCATCCAAACAGAGCAGGCGCACCTGCACTATGGCGACGACGAAGGCATCGCCCGCGTCGCGGACACCGTGCCACTCAAGCGTCTCGGAACTCCGAGCGACGTCGCCGGCGCGTGCATGTTCTTCGCCTCGTCTCTCGCCGCCTACGTGAGCGGCGCTAACCTGGTGCTTCACGGCGGCGGAGAAACACCGGCGTTCCTATCCGCCGCCAACGTGAATCGAGGAGAGTGAACGAATGGAGTTCTCGTTCTCGGAAGATCAAGACGAGTTGAGGAGAGCCGCGCGACGGTTCCTCGAAGTCGAGTCGTCACAGGAGCGCGTCCGCGCTGCGATGGCGACCGAGCAAGGGTTCGACTCGGCAGTTTGGGGACAGCTCTCCGAAGAGCTCGCCTGGACCGCGCTGACGATTCCCGAGGCCTACGGGGGCCTCGGAATGAGCTACCTCGACTTGCACCCGTTGATGGAGGAGATGGGCCGCGCGCTTCTGTGCTCGCCCTTCTTTTCGACGATCTGCCTTGGCGCGAATGCGCTCCTCCTCGGCGGGAGCGAGGCTCAAAAGGAGCAGCATCTCCCGTCGATCGCGACTGGCGAAGCGACTTCGACCCTCGCCTACTCCGAAAAGGGCCGTCAACACGGAGCCGATGCGATCCAAGCGACCTACGGTCGTGATGGCAACGACTACGTCATTCGTGGAACCAAGCACTACGTCGTCGACGGTCACACCGCGACCCTTCTCATCGTCGCCGCACGCGCCGACAGCAGCAAAGGAGCGGAAGGCGTCAGCCTCTTCGTGGTGCCAGCAAACACGCCCGGCCTCGAGTGCATCTGGACGCCGACGATGGATCAGACCCGAAAATTGGCATCAGTCGAGCTAGACGGCGTCAAGGTGCCCACCAACTCTCTGCTCGGGGAAGAAGGTCACGGTTGGGAGCTCTGTGAGCGGACTCTCGACCTTGCCCGCATTGCCCTCGCCGCCGAGCAGGTTGGCGCCGCCGAGATGTGCCTCGACATGGCCGTCGACTACGCGAAGGTCCGGAAGCAGTTCGGCAGGCCGATTGGCTCTTTCCAGGCGATTAAACACAAGTGCGCGGACATGCTCACGATGGTCGAGTCCGCACGCTCTGCCGCTTTCTACGCAAGCGCCCTGGCCGGTCAAGGCGAAGCCGATTTGGGCGAAGTCGCGTCGAGCGCCAAGGCATTTTGTTCCGACACCCTCTTCCACTGCGCCGCCGAGAACATCCAAATCCACGGCGGCATCGGGTTCACCTGGGAGCACCCAGCTCACTTGTACTTCAAGCGCGCCAAGGCCGCCGAAGTGCTGTTCGGCGACCCTTCCTTTCACCGCGAGCGTGTCGCTCAGCGCATGGGGTTGTGATGGAATTACAGCTAACCAAGGAAGAAGAAGCATTCCGCGCAGAGGCCAGGGCATGGCTGGAAGAGCAGCTCAACGGCCCTTTCCGAGACCTCCAGGGACGTGGTGCCTCGGGCGACCAGGACTCCTACGTCGAGGAGCGAATCGCCTGGGGCAAGGCGATGGGGGCCGCGGGCTGGAACTGCATCGGCTGGCCGAAGGAATTCGGCGGCCGCGAGTGCACCATCAAGGAAGAGGCGATCTTCAACGAGGAGTACGTGCGCGCGAACGGGCCAGGCAACGTCGGCCACATCGGCGAGACCCTGCTCGGCCCCACGTTGATTCACTTCGGATCGGCTGAGCAACAACGGAGGTTCTTGCCGCCGATCGTTTCCGGCGAGGAGATCTGGTGTCAGGGCTATTCCGAGCCAGGGGCCGGTTCTGATCTCGCGAACGTGCAGACGAAGGCGACACTCGTCGGTGACGAGTGGGTGATCGAGGGTCAGAAGATTTGGACCTCGGGTGCACAGTACTCCGACTGGTGCTTCGTGCTATGCCGAACCGATTCCGAGGCCCCCAAGCACCGCGGCATCAGCTGCGTCCTCGTCCCGATGAAGCAGGACGGGATCGAAGTGCGCCCCATCAGACAGATGGGCGGAAGCGCCGAGTTCGCCGAGGTGTTCTTCGACGGCGCCAAGGCGCACGAGGACCACCTCGTCGGTGGCGTCAACAATGGCTGGAAAGTGGCGATGGGAACGCTTGCGTTCGAGCGCGGCGCCTCCACGCTCGGCCAGCAGTATCTCTTTCAGCAGGAGTTTGCGCAGGTCGTCGAGGCGGCCAAGAAGACCGGTGCGGCCAAGGACCCGATCATTCGACAACGCCTGGCGGATGCGTGGATCGGGTTGAAGGTGATGCGGGTCAATGCCCTCCGCATGCTCGAGCACCAAGGCGCGGACCTCAATCGGGAGGCCCTCATCAGCAAGCTCTACTGGTCCAACTGGCACCGGGACCTCGGCAAGCTCGCGATGGACATCCTCGGCCCCGACGCGGAAATCCTCGACGGTGAACCGTACGAGCTCACGCGGATGCAGAAGTGGTATCTGTTCGCGAGAGCAGACACGATCTACGCGGGTTCCAACCAGATTCAGCGGAATATCATTGGCGAGCGGGGACTCGGACTTCCAAAGGAACCACGATGAGCAACACACCCACCTATGTCGGCGGCCATGGGCTGCTCGAAGGCAAGAACGTCTTGGTGACGGCCGCAGCCGGTACGGGAATCGGGTTCGCGACCGCCATCCGATGCATGGAAGAAGGCGCTGCCGGGCTCGTCATCAGCGACATCCACGAGCGGCGCCTCGGCGAAGCCGCCGACAAGATCGAGGCCGAAACGGGTACCCGCCCGGACACGGTGCTGTGCAACGTCACGAAGGAAGACGAAGTGCAGGGGATGTTCGAGCTGGCGGTCGAAAAGATGGGCCACGTCGACATCCTGATGAACAACGCTGGCCTCGGCGGCTACGCCAAGATCGTCGACATGACAGACGAGCAGTGGAACGTCGTGCTCGACGTGACGCTCAACGGTTGCTTCCGATGCACCCGTGCCGCGCTCAAGCACATGATGCCCCGGGGTGGCGGCGCCATCGTCAACAATGCCTCGGTGCTTGGTTGGCGCGCACAGGAAGGGCAGGCCCACTACGCGGCGGCAAAGGCCGGCGTGATGGCACTGACCCGTTGTTCGGCGATCGAGGCGGCAGAAGCCAACGTGCGCGTCAACTGCGTCGCGCCGTCGCTGGCACTGCACCCGTTCCTGGCCAAGGTGACGCCGCCTGGCTTGCTCGAAGAGCTCAAGAAACGCGAGGCTTTCGGCCGTGGCGCGGAGCCGTGGGAAATCTCCAACGTGATGGTGTTCCTCGCCAGCGACTACAGCTCGTACATGACCGGCGAAGTGCTGTCGGTATCGAGCCAACGCGCTTGAGTGCTCACCCCTTGCCTTGGTGCGCTTGCCAGGCGTCGGAATAGCGCAGCATGAAGCGGCGGATCAACGGCGACAACAGCCGCGTGGGCCCCCGAGTGAAACGCGATGCGTGGCGCATTGCGAGGATGAACTCATCGAACCTCGTGCGCTGGTAGTGGAGCAGCGCCTGGCTCTCGGTCGTGTCCAGCCAGTCGCAGTAGTACGCGCCCGACCCGTATGCTTCGGGAGGAAATCGCCCTACCCCCGTGGCGTCGAACATTGCGCCATAGAGATCGCCAAAGGTGATCTGGCACCCGTCGCCACCGCCGATCATCAGGATCTTTCCGACCGTGGCTGGAGTCTGAATCGCACGGACCTGCGCCAGGGCCACGTCCTCCGGATGGACCCACTCGAGGCGAACCTCCGGGTTGATGCCGAACAAGACGCGAAAGACGTCGGGCGACAGATCGCCCGACGCCGCCTTGACGCCTACCGAGACGCCGATTCGAAAGATGACGTACGGCAGCCCGGACTCCCGGAGCAGTTGCTCGCACTCCGCCTTGTTCGACGTGTAGTGGTCGGTCCCGATGGCGGGGTCTTGGGCGGTCAACGGAGGACCACCGGGCTCGCGCGGTCCGCACACGGAAAGCGACGACGCGAACACGATGACGGGCGGCTCCTCCCGCCGCCGCATCGCCCCGAGGATGTTCCTCGTGCCGTCCACGTTGACGGCGTGCGCCAGGTCTGGATGCTTCTCCGACAACGGCGCGAGGATGCCCGCGTTGTGGATGATCGCGTCGCAGTTCTCGACGCAGGGGCCGATCTCCTCCGATTGGCGGATATCGCCCCAGACCGTGTGGATCCGCCCTGCGAATCGTCGAGCTTGCTTCCGATTGCGGCGATTCGGCACGTCGAACCCGATCACCGAATGCCCTTCCGTGAGGAGCCGCTCGATGCCTTCCTGCCCGAGACGGCCAAACGCGCCAGTCACCAACACCCGCATGCTCGCAGGCTGACCTGCAGCGGCACCCGCTTCAAATTGAAACGCGTTCGCTCACCTGATAGAGCGTTTCGCTCACGCGAAGGAGTTGTTGATGAAGCTCGGTTTGTCGATTGGGTACGCCGGTCCGCAGTTGAATACGACGGTGCAGGGCCTGGTGAACATGGAGAAGATCGGGGAAGTCGAGCGGCTCGGCTACGACTCGATCTGGACCGCAGAATCCTGGGGCAACGACGCGGTCACGCCGCTCGCGTGGGTGGGGAGCCAGACTTCGACGATCAAGCTCGGCACCGGAATCATGCAGCTCCCGGGCCGCTCGCCCGCGAACGCCGCGATGACGGCGATGACGATGGACCTGCTGTCGAACGGACGCTTCATCATGGGCCTCGGCACCTCCGGGCCCCAAGTCGTCGAAGGATGGCACGGCCTCCCCTTCAACAAGACGCTCACATGGCTGCGCGAGTACGTCACGATCGTGAAGCAAATCTTCGCGCGAGAGGCGCCGCTCGAGTTCGACGGCGTGCGCTATCAGATCCCCTACCGCGGCGAGGGATCGACCGGCCAGGGCAAGCCTCTTCGGAGCATGATTCGCAGCCGCCCGGACATTCCCGTCTACACGGGCTCGATGGCGCCCAAGTCGCAGGCCATGTCGGCGGAAATCGCGGACGGCTGTCTGCTTACCTGCATGCACCCCGAGCGCCCCGACGTGCTGATGAAGAATTTCGACGAAGGCTTCGAAAAGGCCGGCAACGGCAAGGGGATCGACAGTTTCGACATCGCGCCCACGGTCGTGGTGATCATCGGCGATCCCGAGCACACCATGGTGCCTTGCAAGATGCAACTCGCGCTCTACATCGGGGGCATGGGCTCGAAGAAGAAGAACTTCTACAAGGACTACCTGAGCCTCGTCGGCTTCGAGGAAGCCTGTGAGAAGATCCAGGATCTCTTCCTCGACGGCAAGCGCAACGAGGCGATTGCCGCCGTTCCGGACGAGATGGTCGACGCCCTCTACTTGGTCGGCCACAAGGACCGGATTCGCGATCGTTTTCAGCGCTGGAAAGATTCGCCGGTCGGGACCATGATGGTCGGCTCTCAGGACATGGACACGCTGAGGTTCATGGCCGAGCTCAACTCGTGAGGCGAACATGAAGATTGGAATCGTAGGTGGCACGGGTCGCGAAGGTCGCGGCCTCGGCGTTCGTTGGGCCAAAGCCGGGCACGAGGTGTTCATTGGCTCGCGCCAGTCCGACAAAGGCATCGCAAAGGCCGCGGAGTTCGCGAAGGAGTTCGGCGTCACCCTGGAGGGCGGAGACAACTTGGCCGCGTGCACCGACGCGGAGCTGATCATCGTCACCGTTCCCTACGGCGCGCACCGGGCGACCTTCGAATCGATCAAGGACGCGGTCGGTGACAAGGTCATCGTGGACATCACGGTTCCGCTCCAACCCCCCAAGGTGCGGTCGGTCAATCTTCCCGAGGGACAAGCCGCGGCGCTCGAGGCGCGTGGCTACTTGGCGGACGGCGCTCGGCTGGTCGCAGCGCTTCACCACATCAGCTCGGAGCACCTGAGCGACCCGGATCACGCGTTCGATTGCGACGTGTTGGTGTGCGGGGACGACAAAGACGCGCGCGCCACGGTGATTTCGGCGGTCTCGGATCTCGGCCTTCGCGGCGTCGACGCGGGCGTGCTGAAGAACGCCGTCGCGCTCGAGTCGCTCACTCCGGTGCTGCTGCATATCAATCGCCGATACAAGAGCGTCGGCTCGGGCATTCGCATCACGGGCATTCCGGAGTCGGAGTGACCGAGCGCGAGCCGGCTACGGCCGACTTCCAAGTCGGCTCGGAGCTCGTGGTTCGCGCCATCGCCGGGGTGCCAACGGTGGAGCCCGGTGACGACCTGTACGACATCGTCGTCGCGGCCCTCAGCCGGGCGGAGATCGATCTGCGCGACGGTGACGTCATCGTGCTCGCGAGCAAAGTCGTGTCCCGCGCCGAAGATTGCTTCGTCGACCTCGGCACCATCGAACCCGGTGACACCGCTCTCACGCTCGGCCAAGAGCTCGACAAGGACCCGCGACTCGTGGAGCTCATCCTTCGAGAGAGCGTC
>JBATLA010000461.1:0-2417 GCA_049669945.1 Polyangiales bacterium
GAACGATCTCATCCCATCGGTACCAGCGATCGATCGTCGGCAGGACGTCGGCGCCGATCAGCAGGCGAAGCTCGACGTCGGGGTGCCGATCCCGAATCGCTTCGAGCGTGTGCAGCGTCCGGCTAACGTCGCCGAGCTGCCGCTCGATGTCCATCAACCTAGCCCCTCGAAACTGGGCAAAGGCCAGCTCGCACATCGTCATGCGGTCGTCGAACGAGGCTCCGTGGGCCTTTCCAAACGGGTGCTGCCATGTCGGGATCACCCAGACCTCGTCGATGGCTCCCGCGGACAATGCCCAAGCGACTGAGAGCACGTGCCCGAGGTGAGGCGGGTCGAAGCTCCCGCCATAGATGGCGACCCGCTGCCCGGTCACGGGGCCACCATGACCTTCGCGCCGCGCCCCTGAATCGGTTCCGTCCACGAAACCTCGCCGCCGATGTCGATGGCTTTGAGAACGACGCTGGCAGCTTCGGACTGGTCGTCGAGAAGCCCAACATGCCCGCCCTCGAGCGGACCCGGAGAGAAGAAGCACCGCGGGCCGAAGCGCTTGAACATGAGCTCGCCGGCGTCGCCGTAGATAACCACGTTCGAGTTCACCACGTCTTCTTCTCCGATGGTCCCCTTGTTGCGCACGATGAGCACGATGCGATCGTCGAGCATCTCCATGGCGCGCGTTGGCGGACGCGGGGCGACACGAAGCTTCTCGAGGTAGCGAGCGCCCCTGAGCCGGAGGAGGACATCTTCGATGTCGGATGGGGATCCGGTCGCCGCAACTTGCGCGACCTGCTGCTCGAAGGTGCCCCGGTCGTCCTGGGATTCGTGCGCGGCGATGAACTCTCGGAGCGCGTCGTCCTCTCCAAGGTAGATCACTTGGTCGACCTCGTAGTCGACGATCAAGAGCTTCGCTGCCCGCTCCAGGGCCGCGGTATCGGTGCCGGCGGGGCCGATGAATCCAAATCGCATCGTTCTCAACGATCTACACCAGCTCGGGCCCGGGCTTCAAAATGTGCGTCACTGATCGCGAAGCGAATGAGCGCCCATGCCTCCGGGGTTTCGCGAATCGCGCCGAGGCGCTCCATATCGCCGGTGGGGGTATCATGCCCGGCGATCTTGAGGAGGGCGTCGACGGCGGACGGCGTGTCGCCGGTGAGGGTGAGTGCAGTGCGATCGCCTAGCGCGCTCACGGCGAATGGCACGAGTCTGCTGGAAAACTCGGAATTCCCTCGCAATTCGAGAACCAAGCTCTCTACTTCGTCTCGCCAGCGCCGCGGCACCGACTTGATCAACTTCTTGCGAAGGTCCTGGAGCTGCTGCGGTTCGGCGCCGCGGGGCCGGCTCGGGTCATGGCCTTGAAGCAGGGCGAGCAAAGCGACGTCGAGCTCTTCCGGGCGCGCGCGCAGGGCGGGGGCAAGGTGGCTCGAGGCGACCTGGAGGGCACGTGCGAAGAGGAAGACACGCTCCTGAGGTGTGGTCATCTCGTGTAGGTTGCCGCCGACCACGAGCGTGGGTGGGTCACCGCTGATCGGCATGCACGAGGCGGGGGCGATGTAGGTCACGCGGAGCTTTGGCTCGCTGATCCCGAGCGCTTCTGCGACCGCTCCCGCTTCCTCGACCAGATTCCGATGAGGCCCCGACGGTCGGCGAAGTCGCCATGCGCTGGCGTCGAACGGGAGCATCTTGTCGAACGCGTGCTCACACAGCGCAAAGAGACGGCGTACGGTTTGAGGGAGACCCGTCGGCGCGACGAGATTCGCGACCGCGGGCGCGAGCGGAAGGCTCGGCTCCCCGAGGGCCTCGCTACGGGCCGTGACGACCCCTTCGAACAGCGAGGCGGGGTGCCCGATCGCGATTGCGGCGCTCGCGGCGCACGATGCGGCGCCCGCCCCATGGCGCCGGTTGAGGACGCGCACCAAAGTCGTCCACAACGATTCATCGTCGGGCCGCGCTTCGATCGCGTCACGCAAGTCGTTCACGGCGCGGTTGAGGTGCATGGACTCTGCGGGGGTAGCGCCCTGCGTCCCGTAGTAGTCGGCGACGGCGAGAATCACGTCGGGGTCCGTAGGTTGCTCGGACCTCAGTTGCTCGAGCATGGTTTCGGCTTGCCGACTGTCCCCGGCGAGTTCGACGGTGGCGGCCAAACGGATGCGGTAGTCTCGTCTCTCGGTGTCGCTTGGGGCGCGGCGAACGAGCTCTTGGAGCAGGCGCGCAGCGTCGCGGGCCTTGTCTTGCTCCGTGAGCACCGAGGCGAGGCGATCGATCGTCTCGATGTGCGCGGGTGCCAGCTCGAGCGCCCGCCGCAGCGAAGCCTCTGCGCGAGGCAGGTCGGCGAGATGCTCGTGATACACCTCGGCGAGCTGGGAGAAGGCCCACACCTGTTCGTCGGTGCTTCGCTTGAGGCGCGCGATTCGGATCAGCGC
>JBATLA010000462.1:0-2823 GCA_049669945.1 Polyangiales bacterium
TGTTCCGGCGACTGCCGGCAGTGCGCGCCGTACTCGCCACCGACGTGCAAGCCGCCTACGAAGGCGACCCCGCCGCGACTTCGCCGGACGAAGCCATTTTTTGCTACCCCGGCATCATTGCGATCACCTGTCAGCGACTCGCTCACGAGCTCTACCAACTCGGGGTGCCGCTGCTGCCACGCATGATCACCGAGTACGCCCACAGTCTGACCGGCATCGATATTCATCCAGGCGCCGAGATCGGCGAGCACTTCTTCATCGATCACGGCACCGGTGTTGTCATCGGTGAGACCTGCATCATCGGCAAGAACGTGCGTCTCTACCAAGGCGTGACACTGGGCGCGAAAAGCTTTCCAAAGGACGAGAACCAGAACCCAATCAAGGGGATCCCGCGGCACCCGATCGTCGAGGATGAAGTCACGATCTACGGCGGCGCCACCATCCTCGGACGGATCACGATCGGCGCCGGTTCGGTCGTCGGCGGCAACGTCTGGCTCACGCGGAGCATCCACCCACGCACGAAGGTCGTGCTGCCCGAGGCCCGACCGGAAGCCTTCGTCGAAGGCGCCGGAATCTAGACGGACGGCAACACCAGTGGCCAGGGGAGCTCGAGGCCGAGCGCGCCGAATCACACCACGGTCCACATTCCCCTGGGCCCCAACAGCCTACCGCTCGTCCACACCCCGTATCCCGAGCGCCTACCCTGCTCTTTGGGTGTGCGGTGCAGACGAATTCAAAACTGCCTGGGCGGTCATCCACCTCACACTCGCGTCAGCAGTGCACCCAGCGTGATGAAATGGAATTCGTAGCGATCTGGATCGGCTGCGAATCGATTCACCATCCGGCCGTATAGCTCCTCGACCAGCTGTGGCCGATCCGGGGTGTTCGGCAAACCGGATGTGACCACTGGCTCCGAGAACGCGCGGATGAATCCGGCGTAACTCTCTGCCCAGACGCGCGGATCCCCGCTGCGGGCGAACTCTTCGTTGAAGGGGACTCGGCACTCGCGGGCCTCCGCTTTGTCGACGCGGAACTCCGCGGGCTCTCCGTCTTCGCCGGTCGGGGGCAACAACTCCGGGAGCGAACGATAGAAGACCGGCAAGACGAAGTGTTCGTAGACATCGCGCTTCAGGCGGCCGTCCGTCACCATGTCCAGCATGGCGTCGCTCAGGCCGTCGACGATTCCGTTCGCCGTGTCGTACTCGTCGTTGCGTCCGAAGACCTGCACGAGCAGCTTTCCGCCCGGCTTCAGCTCGGCAGCGCGAGCTCGGTAGAACTGCAGCATGTCTTCACGGGCCTGCTGAGTGAAGGGTGCCCTTTCCGCCGGGCTCACGGAGACACCGTCGCGAGGCGCACGCCGCGCCGGTGGCGAGGGCGAAATGAACTGCGGGAGGCGAGTCCTGGGCAACGCGGACATCCAGCCGACCGCGTTGAACGTCGTCACAACGTGAAGGCTCGAAGCCGGCACGACGCGCTCGAAGAGCGACCCGCCGACCGCAGCGGCATAGACGCCGGCTGCGCGACTCGAGCGCGTCGCGTCAGAAAACAGGTTGGCGAAGAGTCGATTGAAATCGTTTGTCGGAAGGTCATCGAAGAATGTCCAAATGTTCGCCTCCGTTCGTTCACGCAGCGCCTAGATGATCCCGCCCATCGCATGAATCGCGTTGGCGCCTTCCGACGAACCGAGGTCGAGCAGAGCGATCGGAGAGTCGCTCGTCGGCAGGGGCAAGTCGGCCATGGCGTCTACGATCCAAGGAACGAACTCGTCCATCGCCGCGCGCTGTCCTGAGGAGTGCGCGTCGTAAAAGCCTCCGCCTCTCATTCCGGTCGTAGTCGCCATGCTCAGATCTCCGGGCCCGTCACGGGGCGCCGATAGTAACGCCAAGCGGATCACAACTTCAAAGACCTTGTTTGCGTTCAGATGCGCTCGACGTAACCTCTAGCGCGATTCAGGAAAGGGACTCCATGAAACTCAGAAAGAGTTGGCTTCTCGTCTTCGTCGCCGTCAGCCTAGTCGCCGCCTACTTCGGGCTGCGCGATCGCGTCACGGAACGTCTGGTGAGACGAGGTGTCGCCGCAACGCTCACGGCACAATGGCTCAACGAGCTACCCGACGGGCTCAATGTGGTGCTGTGTGGCGCGGGAGGACCCATGCCGGACGCGGCACGGTCGGGGCCCTGTACTATCGTGGTCGCCGGAACACATGTCTTCGTAGTCGACAGCGGGCCAGGCTCCGTGCGCAACATCGCGCTAGCCGGCGTGCCGGCGGGACGCGTCGAAGCGGCGTTCTTGACACACTTTCACTCAGACCACATCGGAGAGCTCGGGGAGCTGATGTTGCAGCGCTGGATCGGCGGGACCCACAGCGAGCCTCTTCCGGTTCACGGGCCTATCGGCGTCAACCGGGTGGTGGCCGGCTTCAATGTCGCATACGCACTCGACGCAGACTATCGCGTGGCACACCACGGGCCCAAGATCGCGCCGCCGAAGGGCGCCGGAGGCACAGCGCGTCCGTTCGCTCTGCCTCCGTCCGGCAAAGGTCACGCGCTTTTGGATCACGATGGCTTGCGCATTACCGCTTTCGCGGTCGACCACGACCCTGCACATCCAGCAGTCGGCTACCGCTTCGACTACAAAGGGCGCAGCGTGGTGCTTAGCGGCGACACACGCACCACGGACAATTTGGTGCAATTCGCGCGGGGTGCCGATCTACTGGTGCACGAAGGTCTCTCGCCGGAGCTCCTCGCCATTGTGCGCGATGAGGCTGACAAGGCCGGAGTCGCCAACGTTGCCCAGATCATGCGCGACGTGGTTGGCTACCAC
>JBATLA010000463.1:0-2403 GCA_049669945.1 Polyangiales bacterium
GTCGTGACCACCTCTGCATCTGTCACGCCACCGACGTCCGCTGGCTATCCAAGGTGCCAGGAGGTGGCGCCCTCGCCAGGCGTATCGCCGGCGGTGCGAGCGCGCTCTGGTTTCTCGGACCTACCGATCGCGATCGGTTTCTAGAGGTCGCAGCGCTCGACCCCTCGACCGTCGCGACGAACCTGGGGCCCATGCCGATTGCGCCCCCGCAGAGCCCCGGCCCAAGCCGCGCAGAGCTCCGACGTGACCTCGGGCTCGACGGCTTCACGGTTCTCTTCCTCGGGCGACTCGTTCCAGTGAAAGGCGTCGATCAGCTTTTGCACGCGGCCGCCAACCTCGCCGGGCCAGTCCACATCCGAATCGCTGGCGACGGCCCAGAGCGCGAACGGCTCATGGCCCTCGCCGCACGCCTCCGGATCGACGCGACCTTCGAGGGCTGGGTTGCGGGCGAGCGTAAGGAAGCGCTCTTGCGGGCGTGCGACGCGATCGTCGTGCCGTCGCGCCCGGAGGAAGGCTTGCCGACGGTCCTATTCGAAGCCCGCTCCCGAGGGCTTGCGATCGTCGCTACCCGGGTCGGCGCCATTCCCGAGGCGCTCGACAGCAGTGAGTGGATTCAGCTCGTACCACCCAACGATCCGGTAGCGCTCGGTCACGCCATCGACGCGCTCAGGGCGTGACGACTTCCGTCCCCTTCGGCGGACGGTAGTTGAACCGCTTGTCGGAGACGTCACGGTTGAACTTGAGCTTGGAAAAGTCGAACCGATTGCGATTGCCTGCCGAGTCGATGATGAGGACTCGTTGCACGACCCCCGCGCGCTTCCCGTTGCTCGTCAGCGCCCTCACGTAGAACACGAGTTGTTCGTAGTTGGGCGTCGGCTTTCGCGGAATGAGCTGCAGCACGTAGCCGTCTTGGAATTTCTCATTGCTGTGTTCGAGCAGCCGCACCTCGAAATCCTTGTCGAGGTTGCCACCGCCGGTGAGGAACGAAAACGCGGACGGGAGCTGGTCGTCGCCGAGCGCGCGCTCGATCAACTGGCCGCGCTTCTCGCCTTCTTCAGGCGGCTGGTAGATCAACAGCTTCTTGCCGTTGCTCACGAATACCTGTCCGTTCGGCTGGGCGTAGTCCCAGCGCATCATCCCCGGCTTCTTGAACACGACCTTTCCGTCCGCGCGGTCGTACCGATCGTAGAGGCGCGTGTAGCGAGTCTGCTGAAACTCCGCCTGCAAGGTCTTGGTTTGATCGTAGAAGGTCTGCACCAACGTCACGATCGCGGCGGCGTCGAGCGCCTCGCCTTGCTGGGCACCGGTGGACCCGGCTGGCGAAAACAAAGCGAAACAAAGAACGATCGCCGGAACTCTAGAGATCATCAACCTGTGCAACGCTCCCGAGCCCGCAGTATTCATGTTGCGGAAACCTACACAAGGCGACCAGATAACTTCAGAAAGTGGGATTGATCATTCGCGGCCGTAACCTTAGGATGTATCTGGTGGCGTTTCGCGCGCCCGCTTTGGCTTGGCTTTTGAACCCCGTCCGCACCTCGGAGGTGACATGACCAAGCAGCACGACCGAACCATTCCTGAAGATCGCACGCGAACGCACCTCGAAAAGAAGCACGCGCAGCTTGCCTCGCGTATCGAGGCCCTCGACAGCCGAATGAGCCTAACGCCGAGCGAAGAGCTGGAGCTGCACCAGCTGAAGAAACAGAAACTTTGGGCGAAAGACGCCCTCAAATCGGTCGGCTGACCGCCAGCCGCAAGCCCCCGTCCTTAGCCCCTCTACTGAACCTCCCCAACAACGGCTCACCTTCATCCGGGTGGGCCGTTCCTATTTGGGAATGAATCCGGGCAGACGGCGTGTTTAAAAGCAAAACGGGCCACCGAGAGGTGACCCATTTCATACGAAACAATCGATGCTACAATATTAAGCTAGGCAATAAGTTAAGCGGCTAGTTTCCTGAGTGTTTTACGGAGTTAAGGACGACCCATCGCCACGCGGATGCCGGGCAAGCTGGAAAGTGCGCGGCGAGGGTCTTAAGTAAGCGATTGGGTACATTGCAATCGCAATGCCAACTCGTCGGCGCCTCAAAAACCGCTGTTTTGTGCGCTGACTGCTCTATGGGTACGACATTTCTGTCATGGCCCTGCACACGATGTCGCGGTCTGCGGGTCACGACTCGTCCCGGGGGCAGGCGGCGCACATTCCCCCACCCATCCAGTTGAAGTCAGCGGCCAGTCCCGCGTATGATCTGAGCACCGGCCAGGCCGGGCCCAATGCCGACGTGCAAAAGCTGCAACGCTAAGGTCGTAAGGACGGACGCTTTCTGCGGAACCTGCGGTGAGCCGGTCCCCGGCGCCAAGCCGGTCGTGCCGATCGCGCGCGAGGTGCGTGGTAGCGGGGTTCAG
>JBATLA010000464.1:0-2135 GCA_049669945.1 Polyangiales bacterium
AGGGAAAACGACGCAAGTCCTTGAGAAAGTCCGTGAGCTGGCTGAGCGGCACACCCAAGCGCCCCATACCCGTGTCGACCTTCAAGTGGACATCGATCGGGCGGCCATCGGCGACGGCTTCGAACGCACTGGCCTCGTCAATCTCATACAGGACCGGGGTGAGTCCGGCGGCAATGATGTCACGGTGTGCGCCGCCGCTGATCCCGTTGAGGACGAGGATGGCCCGGTCGATGCCCGCCTCGCGGAGCTCGATGCCCTCCTCCGCAAGCGCCACGCCAAAGCCGTCCACGCCTTCAGCCTGCAAACGCTGCGCGACAGGAACGACACCGTGCCCGTAAGCGTCCGCCTTGACCACGGCGAGGACCTTCCGGCCGTTCGCCGCCTGACGCACGACTTGAAAGTTGTGCGCGATGGTGTCGAGGAGCACCTCGGCGCGCGTCGGGCGAAGGGCCGCATCGGCGTTGTGCGCGCGCGGCCGTAGCGGCCTCGGGAAACTGGATTGCACGGTTTGGGGCTACCGGCTGACCTCCCTGCCGTCAAGCATTGGCGTCCGAAGCGGAGACGACTACCCTCCTGTCTCGATGTCGACGGCCCCGCAATACGCGACGATTGGCACGCTGCTGACGATTGCACTCCTCTCGGGGCCGAGCTGCGACGAGCAGGTCGACGAAACCGTCACGCCCGTCCAGATCTCGCCAAGTGACGAATCCCAAGCGCCGGTTGCACCCGCGATCGAGCAACTGCGCGTGCGTGTCGTCGCCAAGTACCCCCACGCTCGCGACGCGTTCACACAAGGTCTCCTCTGGCACGATGGAGCGATGTACGAGAGCACCGGCCGGTATGGTCGCTCGTCGTTGCGCCGCGTTCGACTCGAAGACGGCGAGGTACTGGCGGAGCGCAGCCTCGACCCGAGCTTCTTCGGCGAAGGCCTGGCGTTGGTCGATGACCGCTTGGTACAGCTCACCTGGCGATCGGGCGTGGCTGTGGTCTCCGACCTCGAGTCGCTCGAGCCGCAGGAGATGCTCCGCTACCCGGGCGAAGGTTGGGGCTTGTGCTTCGACGGCGCCGAGCTGGTCATGAGCGATGGGTCGTCGATCTTGGAGCTACGCGACCCGGACACCATGGCGCTACTCCGCGAGATGACCGTGTGGCGGGGCGAGCGGCCGGTTCGAAATCTCAATGAGCTCGAATGCGTTGGCGACGACATCTATGCAAACGTCTGGCAAAGCAACGAGATCATGCGCATCGACGCGAAGACCGGACGCGTGACCGCCGTGATCGATGCGAGTGGGCTGCTCACCGCGATCGAGTCGCTCCGCTCCGATGTCCTGAACGGCATCGCGTACAAACCCGACACCGACACGTTTCTGCTGACCGGCAAGCTCTGGCCTCATGTGTTCGAGGTCGAGCTGGTCGCGCGCTGACCTGCGCCAAACACTTCGACCTGCGGCTTCCACGGCGCAAGCCTGCGCTGCATGATCTCCACGGCCTCCGGATGGTCGTCGATGAGTACGAAGCCGCGGTCGTTGCGCGCCGCGGCCTCCCCGGTCGTCCCACTTCCCGCAAAGAAGTCGAGGACCACATCCCCCGGCTCGCTGTGCACCTTCACGATGCGTTCCAACACACCAAGCGGTTTCTGCGTCGGGTACCCCGTCTTCTCCTTGCCGTTCGTCGGCACGATCGTGTGCCACCAGACGTCCGTTGGGGTCTTGCCTTTCGCGGCTTTTTCCTTGCCGACCAAGCCGGGCGCCATGTAAGGGATGCGATCCATCTCGTCGAACTGGAAGACGTACCGTTTGGGATCCATGACGTACCAGAGGATCGTGTCGTGCTTGGCGGGCCACCAGCGCTTGGGGCGACCGCCAAAATCGTATGCCCAAATGATTTCGTTGCGAAAATGCTCTCTCCCGAGCAGTCGATCCAGCGCGACTTTGGCGTAGTGAACCTCGCGGTAGTCCAAATGCACGAACAGCGATCCATCGGGGGTGAGGCACGGCAGCGCCGCTTCGATGCGGCTCATCAAAAACCCCTCGTAGTCGTCGAACGCATCCTCGTAGGACGGGCTGTCGACGCGCTCCACCTCGTAGCGCCGGCCGCCAAACCCGGCGCGCCCGCCCGCGGGGGCTGCCTTGACC
>JBATLA010000465.1:0-2245 GCA_049669945.1 Polyangiales bacterium
ACCTTTGGAATCCTCGCAAAGCTGTCCTTGTCGGCGGCCTTCTCGAGTGCGTCCTGAGGTGTGACAACACCCTGTGCGACGAGCCCGGCGAGCACAGCGTCGATGCTTTGCATGCCGTGGGTCGCGCCGCTCTGAATCAGGCTTTGGAGCATCGTCGTTTTGCCCTCTCGAATGGCGGAAGCCACCCCCGGTGTTCCGATCAGGATCTCCTGAGCAGCGACGCGTCCACTTCCGTCGGCCTTGCGGAGAAGCTGCTGGGCAACGATGCCGGCAAGGGAGTCCGAGAGCATCCCCCGGATCTGTGGCTGCTGGCTCGCCGGGAAGGCGTTGACGAAACGGTCGATGGTGGCGGGCGCGGAGTTGGTGTGCACCGTCGCAAAGATGAGGACGCCGAAGCTGGCGAGTTGAAGCGCCATCTTCATCGTCTCCCGCCCCCGAAGCTCGCCTACCAGGATGACGTCTGCGTTCTCCCGCCCTGCGCTCCGAATCGCGTCGGCAAAGCTCGGTGTGTGAACGCCCACCTCGCGGTGGCTGATCTGGCACTTGCGAGGACGATGCACGAACTCGACCGGGTCCTCGATCGTCAGAATGTGAGCTTCACGCGTACGGTTGATGTGATCGAGCATCGCCGCGAGCGTCGTGCTCTTACCGCTGCCCGTTGGACCCGTGACGAGCACTAGACCCGCCCTGCGCTCGGCGAGCTGTACCACCGCACTCGGAAGCCCCAGTTGTTGCGTGGTGAGAATCTCGGTGGGGATCGTCCGGAAGACGGCGCCTGGACCGGCCGTCTTGTACAAGTAGTTTGCTCGGAATCGCGCCTTGTCCTGGTAGCCGTATGCGAAGTCGAGGTCATGATACGCGTGGAAATGCTCGTGCTGATCCACGTCGAGCAGCTCGTCCATGAGGTGCCTGATCTTGGTCTCGTCGAGGGGAGTCCCATCGACAGCCACCAACTCGCCCTTGAGCCGAATGGTGGGCGGGTGCCCGACCGACAAGTGCAGGTCCGATCCGCCCCTGTCGAGCAGGATGTCGAAGTAGTAGTCGATGGCCGGCATCGATTAGCGTCCCTTCTTCTTCGATAGAGAGCGATCGAGCTCCGCTGGCCCAATGAGCCGAGGATCGCTCGCATGCTGCTTGGCCGTGTCGATGGAGACCGTGCCGGCCTCCACGAGGGCGTTGAGGGAGTCCTCCAGGCGAATCATGCCGAAGCCACGGCCGCGCTGAAGCAGGCTCGGAAGCTGGAAGAGCTTGTCGTCGCGGATCAGGCTCCAGAGCGCCATCCCCCCCGTCAGGAGCTCCGCCGCCGCGACGAGACCGGTGTTGTCCTTACGCGCGACGAGCCTTTGGCTGACGACGAACTTCAGCGCTCCCGCGAGGGTCGCCCGGACCTGAGATTGGTCATCCGGAGGAAACATGTCGATGAGGCGACCGATGGTGCTAGCTCCTGAGGGAGCGCTCATCGTCGCAAACACCAAGTGACCCGTTTCTGCTGCTTCGAGGGCCTTTTCGACCGTTTCGCGATCGCGAAGCTCGCCGATGGCAATCACGTCTGGATCCTCGCGAAGCGAGCCCTTCAACGCGCTATGAAAGCTCTTCGTGTGAGCGCCAACCTCGCGCTGCGTGACGATGGCCTTCTTGATCGGATGGATGATCTCGACGGGATCTTCGACCGTGATGACGTGGACCGCCTTCGCGGTGTTGAACATGTCGACGAGCGCGGCCATCGTGGTCGTTTTGCCAGCGCCGCTCGGTCCTGACACGACGACGAGCCCCTGGTGGTAGTCGAGCATCTTCCGCAGCTCGACCGGCAGGCCGAGTGACTCCAGCGTCGGCGGCGCATCCATGATCAGCCGGAAGCAAGCCTTCACGCCGGTGCGTTGTTTGTTCACGTTGACGCGGAGTCGGCCGGCGCCCTCGATCTCGCAGGCGAAATCGGCGTATCCGAGCTCGTCGAACTGCAACTTGCTTCTTTCGTCTAGCAACGGGAGCGCCAGCTCTTTCACCTGAGCGTCGCCGAGGGGCTCTCCCTGCGCGACCATGAATCCGCCCAATCGAAAGCGCGCGCGCTCGTCGGACATCACATGGACGTCGCTTGCACCTTGCTCACGCGCGTCGGTTAGCATTGCGCAGAGGTCGGCCGAGCCCTTCACGTGCACGCCGCCAGGCACGAAGGGCGCGACGGGTGATGCTTCTGCAGGAGGTCGATAAGAGATATGTGGCGCCGCTTGCCCAACCGGTTTCGGCC
>JBATLA010000466.1:0-4007 GCA_049669945.1 Polyangiales bacterium
CACCAGCACCGCCGAAGTCGCCAGGTGCACCTGAATCGCGGCCGCGGCCACTGCCAAGGAGGACGATGTTCTGCGCGACGATCTCTGTCGAGTTGCGCTTGCCACCCTCTTTGTCTTCCCACTGCCGGTACTGAATTCGCCCTTCGGCGCAGATGCTGCGGCCCTTGGAAAGGATGTTGTTCAGCGCCTCGCCGCGCTTGCCCCAGACGATGACCGTGTGCCAATCCGTGCGCTGCTGACGCTCGCCAGCGCGATTCACGTAGGACTCCGTGGTTGCAAGGCGTAGCCGCAGGACGGCTTGCCCGTTTTGGGTGTACTTGAGCTCCGGGTCCGCACCCAGGTTCCCGATGAGCATCACACGATTCAGGCCTTCTGCCATGGCTCCCCTCTTCTCCTCAGCCGCAATGGGCGGCGAACATACGCGGCCTCAGGCCGCCGATCAATGGGCCGTCGCCTCGCTTTGCATGCGAAGGACGATTGCTAGCTCATCGGTCAGTTCGCGCCGACGGTGCTCATAAAACGTGGGTCCAACCGCTTCGGATGCACGCTGCCCCTCCAAAGTTGCGATTTCGTCGAGCAGCTCGGCCTGGCGCGCATCGCGAACCCTGGCGAGCGCCTGCCTCTGATCGGCCGGCCGCATCAGGAAGATGAAACCCCAAATCGCAAAGAGCACGGCGATCGCAGAGGCAATATAAGGGAGCGCGCCGCCACCCGGGATACCGCGAATGTGGATTCGGAGCGGGTCGATCGGCGGATCGCCCGGCCTTCGCATCATTGCCGCGACGAGGAACCGCCGGTCGCCGCCCTCGTGAATGCGAGCGACTTGGAAGCCCTCGACCTCGAGGGTCATCCCGTCGACGTAGTCGCTGACGACTTGGTACTCCATCGTCGGAAACGGAACCGACTGCTGAATCGTCATCGAGGCACCCCCGACGGGGATGTCGTAGGCCCACATCAGATTGGCTCGACCGGGCGCAAGCGAGCCGGTGATCCGAAGTCCTTCATCCGTGGCGGTCATCTGTTGGTCGGTCATGACCGCCATCGCTTCGAACGCCTTGAAGCCTTCGGGAAGACGGATGGTCATGCCGCCGTCGGGGAAGACGTAGGTCGTGTCACCGAGGTTGCTGAGCCGAGCGTCCTGCGTGATGTGGGCGCGATCGTCTCGAAACTCGATCATCGTACGGCCGAGGATCTGGAAGACCCGCCGGTCGTCGCTGGTGGTGGCCAAACGGACCACCCGAACGCGCTGGCCTCTCACGGCGTCGAGTCGAAAAGGCGTGGTGCTGTATCGCGCACCCTCGTACGGAACGTTGACACGGTAGGAGTGCTTGGCGTCGACCACGAGCGAGTCGAACGAGCACACCCCCTGCGCATCAGTCATGCATACGGTACTTTCGCGGCTCCCAGACTGCTCGATGATGCCGAGGCGAACCGTCTGCTTGGCGGCCGGCGCATCGTCGGCGTCGAACACCTCCACCAGGATCGTGCCGCTTGGAAGCGTTTCGTCGGCCACCGAAGTGACGAGGTCTGGAACGGTGCCAAGGACGCGATTGACGACGGCTTGATCCTGTTGCGCGAATACCAGCGTCGGCGCCGACGCAAGTGCGCCGACGAGAATGGCAATGCGAATCATCTTGCTTCCTCGAGCTTTTTGGCGATCAACGCCTCGGCTTCGTCTCGAAAGCCCTCCGCGCCCGCATCGAGCTCGTGGAGGACGTGCCGCGCCTGGCCCCGAAGCTTCGCGTTGATCTCCTCATAGTCGACGTCCGAGAGCTTGCCGGCGTCGTGCTCAAAGGCGATATCCCGGATCTCCTGCAGAAGCGCTTGTTTTTCGGTGAGCAGGGCAAGTCGCGCGTCGCTCGTGAGGCGCGCCCGAGCGCCAACCGTCGCTTCGTCAGAGAGTGTCAGCGTCAGGCTCAGCCACAAGCTCGCCAGCCCGCCGAGCATGGCCGCGACGGCAATGATGACGAAGATCGAGGGAAGGAGGTCACCCATCAGCCGTCCTCCAAGCGCTCGAGCTCTTCGTCGAGCCGAGAGTCGTACGCGAGCTCCGCGTTCGTCGTCACGGAGGCCTCGGCATGGGCTCTGACTCCCTGCCGCTGCCATCGCCGGCCCATCATGACGACTAGCCCGATGGCGAGGACCATCGAGGCGACCGGAACCGCCCAGAGCGCCCTATCGAGCCCTTTGTCGGAAGGGATGGCGAGCGCTTTGGCACCATACTGCGCCCGGTACGAATCTTGGATCTGCGATGGCTCGACGCCGGACGCGAGAAGCTCGCGCACTTCGACGCGCTTGTCGTCGGCCCAACCGCAAGCGCAGGTATCGAGCGGCAGTCGGGCGCAGTCGCCGCATTGGCAGAGCAAGCGTCCGAACAGCTGACGCTCGATCGGGTTGTTGATCACGACGGTGCCGGCATGAAGCGAGCTACTCGTGTCATCCTGCGCGGAAGCCACGCCGACCCAAGCCATCATGCTCGCAACGATGATGGCCAATGCCACGATGGCGCCCGCTGGTGAGAACCTGAACCGACGCGGACGCACACGAGTTGCCTCCTCACGGACGAACTCGCGGGTCGTCGGCCACATCCCGAGGATCGCGCCGAACAACAAGACGATGCCGCCAAACCAAATCCACGCCACGAGCGGCCTGATGATGACGCGGAACGTGCCGCGACGCGTCGATGGGTCGACCGTGCTCATGATCACATAGACGTCCTCCGACAGACGGCTGCGAATCGCCACCTCGGTCGTCGGCATCTGCGGATGCGTGCGGTAGATGAACTTCGCGGGCGCGACCTGCCCGTTCTCGGCGCCTGAGGCGTCGAGCAGCGTCATGTCGGTGAAGATCATGCGCTTGTTGGGATCGGCCTCCATGCGCGGCTGGTCGTAGCGCACGGTGTGGTCGCCAATGGCCATGGTCTCACCAGGGCGAAGCGCCTTCTCTTGTTCGACGTCGTAGGCGGCGCCTGTGAAGCCGATGAACATGAGCACGATGCCAATGTGAACGATGTACCCGCCGTAACGCCGCCGGCCCTTCGAGACGAGACGGAAGATGGCCGTCCCCGCGCTCTCGCCCTTGCGCATCCGAACCCGCATCCCACGCCAGAACTCTTGGCCCACGCTCGCCAGGACGAAGGCGCACGTGGCAAAGGAGACGAGCGGAGCGACGGCCGCCATCCATGCGAGCACGGTGCCTGTCGTCGTGTCGTAGATCTCCGTGGGCTCGACGATGGGCGGGTAGCCGAAACGGGCGCCGAACAGGAACTGCAACGCCGCGACGGAGACGCCCACGCCGATGGGAAACGCCATCGCCCGCGCCAGCTTCGAGCCAGTGGCTTTGCGCCACGCTATCAGTGGCCCAAGGCCCGCTAGGAACAGAAGCACGATGCCGAGAGGCACCATCCACTTGTTGTAGAAGCCGGGCCCAACGGTCACTTCCTCGCCGCGCACCCACTCACTGAGCAGGGGGAACGTCGTCGCAATGAGGACGAACACCATCATTCCGAGAAGCACCCAGTTGTTCAGCAGGAATGCGAACTCGCGGCTGACCAGCGATTCGATTTCGTTGTCGGCCTTGAGCTTGGGCAGGCGCCAAATCATCAGGGCGGCGATCGCGATGATGAGAAACGCCATGTACCAGACGAAGTACTGGCCGATGTCGGAGCGGGCGAACGAGTGTACGCTCGCAATCAGCCCAGAACGCGTCAGAAACGTTCCGAAAATCGTCAGGAAGAAAGTCAGCGCGAGCAAGAAGACGTTCCACACCTTCATCATGTGCCGCCGCTCTTGAATCAGAACGGAGTGCAGATATGCCGTGCCCACCAACCAGGGCAAGAACGATGCGTTTTCGACGGGGTCCCAGGCCCAGTAGCCGCCCCAGCCGAGCTCCTCGTAGGACCAAAGGCAGCCGAGCAGCAGTCCGAGCGAGAGGAAGGTCCACGCGATCATCGACCAAAGGCGCGCGGCGCGCACCCACTCGTTGCCGAGACGTCCGGTGATCAACGC
>JBATLA010000467.1:0-1848 GCA_049669945.1 Polyangiales bacterium
GGCCACGGTCGGGGCCTACCTCTGCGAAGGCGGCGACCTCGAACGCGGCACGCATGCGATCCTCGAAGCCGGCTCACTGGCGGCCGACAACGGCTACAGAAGCGCGGCGGTTCGACTGGCCGCGGCCGCTGTGCAGTACCAACCCGACGGGGACACACGCTCGGTGGCATCCGAGATTAGCAAGTCGGTCCATCTTCCGTCGGGCCCGTCGCTCGACAAAGACCAGGATGAGGAGCGGCCTACCAACCCAGTGCCTCCACCCGACCGCCCGAGTCTGCAAGTCGTGCGCTCGCTGAAGGAGCAAGACCACACGACGTTCGACGATTTGATCGAGGCGTCAATCGCCGCAGGGGGCGACCTCACGGGTGCCCACTGCCTGCGGGTCGTGTCCTATGTTGTCCGTGAGGACATGGACGCCGCGAAGGAAGCGTTGGTGGCAGCGAAGCGCGCTCCGGGGACCGCGGAGGGTGCCCCGATTCGCATCTCGATCGCCTCCGCGTGCTTGCATCTGGCCCAAGGGCGCCGGCGCGACGCAATGATCGACGCACTCGAGGCGCTCGCGACCGCCCGCTCTCAACAGGACGGCGCGGGAGAAGCCGCCGCCCTGAAGATGGTGTCGGCGACATGCCTCGCCGCCGGATTGGCAACTGACGCAGATCGCTTGGCGCACGTTGCAGAAGCGGTGGCTAGCTGAGGCGCGGTCGGCCGATCGGGTACGACCCGAGGACGATCAAGAAGGTGGTCACGGATTCGAGGTCGTCGAGGGCGGCCTGCGTTGCCTCCCGATCGATGTTGCCTTCGAAGTCCATGTAGAAGATGTACTCAAACGGCGTGTCGGGCTTGGGACGCGATTCGATCTTAGTGAGGTTGAGCCCGCGCTCCGCGAAGATGCCGATACACCGCGCGAGCGCCCCCTGTTCGTGCGTCGTCGAGAAGATGAGCGAAGTCTTGCACGCGACGCCTCGGTCGTAGTGCGCGGCCTCTGGCGCGACGATGACCATGCGCGTGTAATTCTCTGGATGATCTGCGATGCCGCGCCGCAGGATCGGCAAGCCGTGCAGCTTGGCGGCTTGCTCGCTCGCAATGGCAGCCTGCGACGGATCCCCATCTCGTTTGACCTTCTCGACCGCCATCGCGGTATCGACGAACGCCTCGACGTGACAGTCCTCGAGCGTCTCTAGGAACTCGCCACATTGCGCCAACGCGACCGGATGTGAGTACACTCGGCGGATGTCCGACACCGGGACGTCCGCCGCGCCGATGAGGCAGTGCGCGATCGGCTGAAATTCCTCGCCGACCAAGAACAAACCCATCCTTGCGAGCAGGTCGTAGCTCTCGTTGATCGATCCCGCGATTGAGTTCTCGATGGGAAGCACCGCATAGTCGACAGCGCCGGCTTTCAGCGCCTCCAGCATCTCGAGAAAGCTGTGGTAGCCGAGACAACGCACGGGCCGGCCAGCATCCGCGAAATGGCGCTTCGCCGCGAGCTCACTGTACGCGCCCTCCGTCCCCTGGTAGCCCACTACCAGCTCTTCTCTAATGTCGGTCAACGCGCGCAGCCTCAGTCCCGGAAATTCACGAACTGCAAAGGCAGATCGAAATCTTTTTCTTTGAGTAACGAAATGGCTTCCTGCAAGTCATCGCGCTTCTTTCCGGATACGCGCACGGCGTCCCCCTGGATCGAAGCCTGCACCTTGATCTTGCTGTCTTTGACGGCCTTCACGACCTCCTTGGCCTTCTCCTTGGAGACGCCCTCCTTGAGCTTGATCAGTTGGCGCCACGTGCTCCCTCCGGCTTGCTGGGGCTGCTGTGGGTCGAGCGACTTCAGCGAGACCTGGCGGCGAACCA
>JBATLA010000468.1:0-4587 GCA_049669945.1 Polyangiales bacterium
GCCCGGGGCACCGCCGACGACGAGCAAGTGCCCATTGGTTCCTTTGTGCGCGTCCTCCGCTCGCGGCGCGATAAGCGCGCCGAGGTCGTCCTCGCTCCAAAGACTCGCCCCGGAGGAGCCACGGGTCGGGATTCCGATGTCGACGACGCGCACGTCCCCGGCATGCTCGACGCCCGGGTACTGGTGAAGGCCGCGCTTCTGACCGGCAAATGTCACTGTGAGCGCGGCGCCAGGCGCAACGCCGAGAATCGCCCCGGTATTTGCGTCGAGACCGCTCGGCAGGTCGAGCGAAACGACCGGCGTAGGAGCGGCTTCCATCGCGGCGATGGCGTCTGCGTAGCCGCCTGTCACAGGGCGATCCAGGCCGGTTCCGAAGAGGCCGTCGACGATGAGCGTCGCGTCACCGAGATGCGTCCCAAGTGATTTCGCCTCGTCGGCAGAGATCTCGATCGTCTCAACGCCGAGCTTGCCGAGCAATACCCAGTTGGTTTGCGCATCACCGCGAAGTCGCTTTGCGTCGCCAACCAAGACTGCGAGCGGCGCGTGACCGAGCAGTGTCAGCCGCCTCGCGATGACCCACGCGTCGCCGCCGTTCTGCCCCGGTCCGCCCACGAGCACGACCCGGTCCAGGCGGTCGTCGAAGACCTCGCAAATCGTGTCGCTCGCCCCACGCCCCGCGTTCTCCATCAGCACGAGGCTGACGACCCCGAGTTCTTCAATCGCCACGCGATCGATGTCGCGCGACTCCTCTCGCGTAAAAAGCCGTTGCACCCTGGGATTATACCCTATCCTCCGAACATGGAAGCCAAGCCCTCCTCGGAATCGTTCACCGAGATGACCGAGCTCGTCCTGCCCCAGCACACCAACGCCGTCGCAACGGCCTTTGGCGGGGTCATCATGAGCTGGATCGACATCTGCGCGTCCATCGCAGCAAAGCGTCACTGCGGCCGCGTATCGGTCACCGCGCGGATCGAGGCGATCGAGTTCAAGGCTCCAATCAAGGTGGGCGATGTCGTGCGCTTGACCGCGCGGCTCAACGCGGCGTTCAGAACGTCCATGGAGATCGGTGTTCGGGTCGAGCGTGAGCACGCGAAGACCGGCGAGCGCTCCCTCTGCGCCGACGCGCGCGCGACCTTCGTCAACATCGGGGACGACGGAAAGCCCTGCCCCGTCCCTCCGCTCCTCGCGGAGTCCGACGAGGACCGCCAGCTCGCTGCGGAAGCCGTGGCACGGCGAGAACGCCGACGCCGAGCCGGCTAAGGCGGGATCAGGTCTCCACGATAATCGAAGACTTGACCGCTGGCCGTCGACGACAGGCCGTCGACGACGCGAAGCAGTGATGCTGCGGAATCGGACACGCTGAGCAACTTCCCGGCCGGCACACGGCGTTGGAACGGCTTCGAGAGGTCCGTGTCCACCGTTCCCGGGTGAAGCCCAACCACGATGGCGTTCGGGGCCAGTCGTGAGAGCTCGATCGACAGCGTCTTGGTCACCATGTTCTGCGCTGCCTTAGAGCTGCGGTACGCGTACCAGCCACCCAAGCGATTGTCGGAGATGCTGCCGACACGCGCCGAAAGGCTCGCGAACACGGACCGCTGATCATGGCGAAGAAACCTACTGAAGTGCTTGGCCACGAGCAGCGGACCAAAGGCGTTCACCTCGAACACCGCGCGGAGCGCGTCGGGATCAACGTGAGCTAGCTTCTTTTCTGGACCGAAGGATGGGCCGTGCAGCACGCCGGCGACGTTGATGATGAGGTGCGCCCGATCGGTCTCGCCGCCGAAACGCCGCGCGGCCTCTTCGATGGTCGCTTCCTTGGTGGCGTCGAGCTCCAACACCGCGAGCCTGCCCCCGCTCTCCTCCTCGAGCTTCGCGAGTGCCTGAGCACGGTCAGGAGCTCTGCAGGTCGCGAAAACGCGCCCTTTCGGGCTTCGGGCAAGCAGTTGGCGCGCCATTTCCAGGCCAAGGCCGCGGCTTGCACCCTGAACGAACGCGATTGAGGGAATGTCCATCAAATGTCTATATAAAGCTTGACACAACTTAGACAACACCTAGAACTGGTTTTGGAGATAATTCATGAACAACTCGTCCTCTGCATCCACCCAAAACCCTGCGCTCCGCTCCAGTCGAAGCGCGATCGCCACGTCGAAGGCATTCTTCTTTGCGGCCGCTGGGATCTCGTTTGCCCTCTCAGTCTGGCTCTGGTTCTCGGGTGACCGCGAACGGGGCCTGTTCGTCGGAATCTGGGTGCCTTCGATTCTCTCCGCGGGGGCTCTGCTCCTGGCAGGAGGCAACGATGAGTGACCTGGACCTTCTCGTAGCCGGAGCCCTCGTGACCTTTCTCGCTGTGGCAGGCGCTTACATAGCCATTCGCCACCGCGCCAACGAGACGCCGGTTGACTCCTTCAAACCAGAGAGCGACGCGCTCTCGAAGCCGGCGGTGATTCAACCGCAGGTCGACGCGAGCTGATCGATGCGGGCCCATCCCACTCACCTGCCCCAGGTATCCGAAGCCGCGTCGCGCGCGAAGGGGGAATGGACCTCTCTCGTGCAGATGCTTCCTTCAGGCGTTCAACTTCTCTCCCCCGGAAGCATGGCGCGCCAGGGGATCGAGCTCTTGTCGAATGCGGCCAACTCGCGTCGCTTCGTTTCCGTCCTGACGAGCGCGCAGTCGCACCTTCGCGACGCGAGCGTGCCGGTGCTGATCAACGACGGCGACCCACCAGACGCGGCAACGATCGAGTCACTCTCGCGCTCTCAGCGAAGGTGGCTCGGCCAGCTCGCGCTCGAGCTTTACTTCACGCAAATCTATCGAAGTGAAGTGACGATCGTCGACCTTTGGCCTTCGCGCTTTGGGGTCGACGAAGCTGGGGACGCCGTGTGGTCACCCCGGCCCTTCTACCTCCGATGGGACCCACGCTTCCGAGACGGGCTGCGAGACGTGTACGCTGGCTTCTTCCTCGATGACCGCGTGCGGTTCGAGCACGGTGTGTTTCAACTCGGGCTCGGCGGATCGGCAGACGTTCTCGTGAAGCACTTCGGCGAAGGAAATCAACGAAGCGTGCGATTCGGGGTCGCTGCGTTGCGGCAAACGCTTGGTGCCATGTCGAAGCAGAGGGGTCCGGGCGACCGACCTCTCCACCCCAATTTCATTGCCTTTGGGCTCTATCTCACCGCACTGCACGAGCTGCTCGAACTCCTCGACATGAACTTCGACGTTCGCGCCGCCTTCATGCGGAGCTATCCCGCGCGCTCCCAACGGTAGTGGGAGACGAACCACTCGTTCCCGCCGCGGTAGGCGAATAGCTCTGCGCAAGCCATGAAGAACAGGCGCCACCGTTGAAACCAGCGCGTCGCATCCTGTCCGTATACCTCACTCAGGATTGGGAGGATGGTGTCCCGCTTGGAATCGAGCCGTTCGAGCCACGCGTTGCAGGTATGGGCATAGTGTTCCCCACCAACGCGCCACTGCGCTCGTAGTGCAAGGTGGTCCTGGTAGCGGCCGAACAAGGACTCCGAGGGCATCATGCCGCCCGTGAAGAAGTGCTTGGCCATCCAGTCGCTTTCGCCCTCCACCTCGTAGGCGTAGGCACGCTCGCGATGGCAGAAGACATGTGAGAAGACCGCGCCACCCGGCGCCAGCCATCCCGCGATTCGCTCGAACAAGGCGCGATGGTTTCGCACGTGCTCCATCATCTCGACAGAGACCACACGATCGAAGCGCTCGGCCGGATCGAACGCATTGATGTCGGCCGTCTCCACCCTCACGTTCGAGAGGCCTCGTTCGGCGGCACGCGCCAAGATGAGCTCTCGTTGGAGGCGCGAGTTCGACACCCCGAGAAACTGGGCGTTCGGGAAGCGCTCGGCCGCCCAGAGGGTGAATGAGCCCCAACCACATCCGAGGTCGAGAATCCTCATTCCGTCCTCGACACCCGCACGCGCGGCGGTGAGCGTGAGCATGGCCTCCTCGGCGGCCCCGAGGTCCGGCGTCGTCGAATCCCAGTGGCAGCTGCTGTACTTGAGACGCGGGCCCAGCACTTGCTCGAAGAAGGACGCGGGAACCTCGTAGTGCTGCTCGTTGGCGGCATCGACGGAAATCGCGATCGGGCCGCGCTCTAGCGAAGCCAGCAGCGCGCGCTCTTCCGCCTCGCGCAGGCTCTGGTCGCCCGAAACGCTCTGCCGAAGCCTGCCTTCGAGCAGCCGTCTGATCACGAACCGAACCGCGGGATCGGGGAAAGCGCCCGCCTCCGCCAGCCGTGTCACCCAGCCTAGCAATGTCCTCGGAGCAAGCTCTTCACCGCCAGACATGTTTAGAGCGCTCCTCCGTTTGGGCAAGCGGCCCGATGACCGGCATGGCCGGCGCCCCCGGGCGGCCCTATGCAGTCCGCGATGTCGAAAACGAGAAGAACGGTCGCGGTCACGGGTGCCACCGGATTCGTAGGGACGCATGTGCTCGACCGCTTGCTCGAAGAGCCGGACATCGAAGTGCGGTGCCTGGTCCGGCGAACGAGTGACGTGAGCAAGCTCAGCGCCAAGCACCCACGCGTCACCGTCCGTAAAGGAGACGTCTGCGACCCGGCATCACTT
>JBATLA010000469.1:0-1935 GCA_049669945.1 Polyangiales bacterium
TCCGGGCGCGGGGGCCGGGGTCTATCTCTTCAAGAAGAGCAGGCAGAGAAGAAAGCATACGAACCAGTTCGAGTGGGACGTGCAGAGCGGCCTTGGGTATCAGTTCCTAAAATTGATCTCGAGCGCAGCTGGAGTGGGCAACCCGCAAAACGATGGGTTGGTCATGTTCCGCACCTATTGGAAGCTGGAATTCCTAAACGACAACGTCGAGCTCACCGTCGACTGGCGCACCAACCTCGTTTACACGAGGTTCGGAAGCACGAACCACACCGGGAAGGCGGACATCAGCGTCGAAATTACGGACATGTTCAACTTCGTCACCTCGTTCTTATTCCTGCGAACCCGGGATCCCCTGCCGCGCGCAGACGGGACCGAGCCCAAGCAGAACGACTATCAGATCGTCGTCAGCCTTGCGCTCACGATCAATTGACAGGGTCTGAGTCGGTGCGCGCGTCCGGGTGTGGAGGCCCATCTAGCGCTACATCTTGACATTCTGGGCCAGCGCGGTAACCGCCGTCGGGTCATGGGCGAATCTCAGAAGGTCTTAGGGGTCATCACGCTTTGCGTCGTCGCGCTGCTGCCCGGCAGACTATCTGCGCAAGACGACGGCATCCAATCGAAGACATTGCAGGTCGGTGTGGTCGATTTGGAGCCCTTCGCCATGAAGACCGTCGATGGTCACTGGGAAGGTATCTCCATCGATCTCTGGCGTGAGGTTGCCGATAGGCTGGGTGTCGATTTCGAGCTGCGCGAATACGGCAGCACCCAAGCGCTGACGGAGGCCTTCGTCAAAGGCGACGTCGACCTGACACCGCTAGCGGCGGTGACGGCGGAACGCGAAGTCTTGGTGGACTTCTCAGATGCCTACTACGTGTCGGGATCGGCGATCGTGGTCCCCGCGCAAAAAACCGGACAAGACTGGGTCCGTGTTGCTAGGCGTTTTTTCTCCGTGGCGTTCCTCCAGGTCATTGGTTTGCTGATCCTTCTATGGCTGATAGCCGGCGTCGCCGTATGGCTTTTCGAAGGCCGCCGGAACCGCGAAATGTTCGGCGGCGGGCCCGCTAAAGGGGTTGCGCAGGGCATCTGGTGGGCTGCCGTCACGATGACCACGGTCGGCTACGGAGATTTAGCGCCGAAGACCGCGGGCGGCCGGATCGTCGGGGTCGTTTGGATGTTTGCAGCGATCATTTCGATCTCTGGCTTCACAGCGGCCATCTCTAGCTCACTCACCGTCGGTGAGTTGAGCGGCAAGGTGCGCGGAATGCACGATCTGGCGGCGGCTCGCGTCGGCACCGTGGCCGAATCGAGCGCCGAGGCCTACCTCATGAAAAAGGGAATCAAGCAGGTGCGTTCGTTCGGGAATCCGCGGGATGGTTTGAAGTCGCTCGTAGACGCGGAAACGGACGCCTTTGTCTTCCAAGGGCCCGTCGTGAAGTACCTGGCGAAGAACGAGTTCCTGAGACGAGTGGAAGTGCTACCTGGGACGTTCGATCACCACTACATGGGCATGGCCGTGCCGCCCGGTAGCCAGCTGCGCGAGCCGCTGAATAGAGCCCTCTTGGCGTTCATGGAGACGGACCAATGGACGCAAATCTTGAAGCAGTACTTGGGCCAAGGCAGCTAGAGACGTGCCGGGCGCGCCGTCGAGTCGCTGAGCATAGCGAATTCAAAGAGGCTGCCCGCGGCGTCCGAGGGGCATAGCGAATTCGAAGGCCCTGTCGGAGCGAAGTTTGCCGGGTGCACGCGGTGCAGGACTTCCATAGCCGCATGTATGTGCACGTAGGTGCGGGCTCCTATGGCGGCTAGCGCAAGGAGTGCCCGGCTAGTTGTGAGCCTCCGCGAAGAATTGCGTATAGTGTTCCCATCGTGTGGATCGGGAGGTTTGGATGAGTCGTTCGATTGGACTGATTGCTATACTGGCGTCGACCGTAGCCC
>JBATLA010000470.1:0-2857 GCA_049669945.1 Polyangiales bacterium
ACCACGTGGGATCGCTTTCTACCGACCGCCGTCAGGGGCCATCCGCAGAGTGCACGCCCGTCGCGATTTGGCCTGAGTACCCGCACGGCCTTTCTGAATCGCCCGACTGCAACTACGAAGCTCCATGGACCTGTGACCAGGAGTACGATGTCGGGGCTTGGTTTGCCGGCGGCCTCAACGGAAATTGCATCGTCGGCCATCCGGGGCTCGACTTGGTGCTCGTATCCCATACAGCACCCCAAATCCCCGGTTCATCCTGCGTTGCTGCGCTATGGCCCGTAATGCGATCTGCGCTCATCGCGCCCGACCCGGTGTTTGCGGGAGATGACGAAGCGTTCTGCGAAGCCTATGCGGCGAACCGCTATGCGCCCGACCTGCTTGAGTAGTTGCAGCGCAGGGGACCCACTGTGCGACGTGGGGGCGTTCGAGGTGCAGCCGTAGGTGTGTGCAGCGCTTCGCGGCGCGCCCATGAATAACCCACATTGCTCCTAGTCGACCGCCGATATCTTGGAGCTCCGACGCTCGAAGGCAGCAGCGCGAGCCCAAAGGGCGAAGCCCGGCGCCACAGGCGCCGCCAAGCCCGAGCGAAGCGACGGGCGCGGAGGGAGGACTACGGGTGGGGGTGGGCGGGTTGGATTCTATCAAACCTCGCGCGCCCAGTGGACCAAGGCACCCAAGCCGTTCCACCGCCCCAGGCCAGCAGTCAGCCAGCCATTTGCTAGCGCACCCCCTCGTATTTACGGCCATGAAACAATTCAGAAATAATCGAGGGGTACACCGTTTGCCATCGGCGGTTCTCGTTGGGCTGCTTGAATTTTCGGAGGTCCCATGAAGAAGGTGGAAGCCATTATTAAGCCTTTCAAGCTCGATGAGGTGAAGGACGCCCTCAACGAAGTTGGCATCAAAGGCATGACCGTGACCGAGGTCAAAGGATTCGGCCGCACGGGCGGTAAACGAGAGGTCTATCGGGGGTCCGCGTACGTGGTCGACTTCGTCCCGAAGGTGAAAGTGGAGATCGTCGTGCCGGATTCGCTGGTCGCTCAGGTGATCGAAGCGGTCGAGAACGCCGCGAAGACCGGCCGTATCGGTGACGGTAAGATTTTCGTCTCGGGCATCGAAGAGTCCGTTCGAATTCGTACCGGCGAGCGCGGCGAAGCCGCGGTCTAGCCGAATCCCAGTATTTGGGGGGGCGCCTCGTCGGGAGAAGAGCCCGACGGGGCGTTCTTGTGTCCAGCGCGCCAAATCCTCCGGGATTTCGGAGATTTGTCCGATTGCACGCGTTTGACGCGGTGTCGTCTAGTCAGATACCCTTCCCGACAGGACCGGTTCATGGGGAGGACTGCTTCACGAATAGCCGCGCAGACGGTCCGTGTTATTCCGCGCAAGCGGTTGAGCAGGGCGCTAGGCCGGCTTACGTCCGCTCGGGCTCCTCAGCCCGTCGTCGCCGCCGCCGTCAAGGCCTTCGTCCGGATCTATGACGTCGACATGAGCGAGGTCGAGATGCCGGACGGCGGCTTTCGAACGTTCGACGAGTTCTTCACGCGAACACTTTCCAAAGGGGCGAGGCTGGTGGACCCGGATCCGGCCGCGCTCGTCTCGCCGGCCGATGGGCGCATCGAGGACCTTGGAACGATCTCGGCCGCAGGCGAGCTGATGGTGAAGGGCCAGCCGTACACCGCTGCCGACCTGCTCGGAGACCCAGACGCGGCGGCCGTATACGAGGGTGGGCACTACTTCATCGTCTACCTTTCGCCTCGGGACTACCACCGCGTACACGCGCCGACCTGCGGAAGCGTCCAGTACGTCCGCTACGTGCCCGGCACTTTGTACCCCGTAAACCGCATCGGGATCGACCATATCCCGCAGCTTTTCGCCAGGAACGAACGTCTTGCTATTGTGCAGGAGGGGAGCGTTCACGGAACGGTGACGACAATTATGGTGGGGGCAATCGGTGTGGGGCGCATCGGCTTGAGCTTTGACGAGGTGGAGACCAACCGCGGGCATCGGCCTGGGGTGAGGAGCTACGCAGACTCGCCGATCCCGCGCGAGCGCGGAGACGAGCTCGGCGTCTTCCACATGGGCTCAACCGCCATCGTGATGACGCCACCAGGGTGCAAGCTCGAGATCGTCGCTGAGCCCGGAGCGTCGGTTCGGATGGGCGAATGCATTGCCAGAGGGGGCCTCGCGTGAGCAGCGAGTCCGCGGACAAGTCGGAGAGCCTGCGCTCGCCGCGCCGTCGGCGCGCTCTGCGCGTTCCGATCACCGACATCGCGCGAGCCAGTGTGCTCGATGATTCGGCCGAGGCGCACGGGAACGGTAGCAGCGCCATCTCGGACCTCGCCAACGTGGTGGAGCTCGATACCGCGGTCAGCGTGACGGCAGCGCTCGATTTCGTTCAGGATCGCGATCCGACCGAGCCAACTTTCATGACGGAACCCGATCCGCTCGGTGGCGACGAACACACCGAGATCGAAGCAGACGACTTCTCGGATCCGGGGATCGACGTCCACTTCAGCGACCCGCCGTCCGAGCGCCCATCCTCCGAGCCATCCTCGGTCCCGCCCATCGAGCCACGCTACAGCGAACCCCCGGAAGAGCTCTTCCTCGAGGACGCGGATGTGCTTTCGCGGAGCGACATCGCGCCACCGGCCGACCAGGCCGCGGAGATGATGATTCCCATCCCGAAGCCGCCTCCACCTCCGACCGAAACGACGGAGACCAAGGCGCTCTAGGTCGAGCTCGACGGCGATGCCCCTTGGCACGAGCACTTCTTCGGGGAGGCGTATCTACGAACGGTTCGGGCGACGACGCCGAAAGAAGTGTCGCTCGAATGTGACTTCATCGAGCGGGCGTTGCG
>JBATLA010000471.1:0-3520 GCA_049669945.1 Polyangiales bacterium
CGTCGCGATTCAGATCGCGCGCGCGCGCGGCGCCGAGGTCTACGTGTGCACGCGGGACCGCGACAAACACCAGGCGCTTGCGGAGGAGCTCGGCGCGACCTGGACCGGCGGCACGACGGAGGCACCTCCGGTTCTGCTCGACGCCGGGATCATCTTCGCACCTGCTGGGGAGATTGTGCCTCCGGCGCTTTCGCATCTCGACAAAGGCGGCACGCTCGTGCTCGGCGGCATTCACATGAGCGCGGTCCCGACGTTCCCCTACGAGCTCCTCTACCATGAGCGTGTCGTCTGCAGCGTGGCCAACAACACCCGCGAAGACGGGCACGCGTTTCTGAAGGAAGCCGCCGAGGTGCCTGTCTGCACCCACATCGAGACCTTCCCTCTCGAGGACGCGAACACGGCGTTGGACCGCCTCCAACACGACGGAATCCGCGGGGCCGCGGTGCTGACGGTTTAACGAAAGACGCCGCGCTCCGAAGAACGCGGCGTCTTTCTAGCATCTCGGAAGTCGGCTTACTCGGCCGCTTCCGCCATCAGGGTCGCGATCACGTAGGGATCGATGTTCGCGCAAGGGCGACGATCCTCCAGGTAACCCTTGCCGTCGAGGTCCGTGGCCATCGGGATACGAATCGAAGCGCCGCGGTCGGACACGCCGTACTTGAACTCCTTGAACGAAGCCGTTTCGTGGGCGCCCGTGAGGCGTTCCTCGAGGCCTGCACCGTAGTGCTTGAGGTGCTTCGCGATGCGGTCCGGCTCACCGAGCTTCTCGCAGTACTCGTGGATGATCTTCAAGCCGCCGTCTTCACGCATCGCCTTGGTGCTGAAGTTGGTGTGGCAGCCCGCTCCGTTCCAGTCGCCCTTGGCCGGCTTCGCATCGTAGCTGATGTCGACGCCGTAGGTCTCAGCGATGCGGCCAAGAAGGTAGCGTGCCATGTACATGTGATCGCCCACCTCGGTGATGCCCGCGGGTCCGATCTGGAACTCCCACTGTCCGGGCATGACCTCTGCATTGATGCCCGACATCTTCAGGCCGGCCTTGATGCAGGCGTCCATGTGCTCTTCGACGATTTCGCGGCCGAAGATGTACGAGGAACCCACGCCGCAGTAGTACGGACCCTGCGGACCCGGGAAGCCGCCCTCAGGGAAACCGAGAGGCCAGCCGTCCTTCATCATCGTGTACTCCTGCTCCATGCCGTACCAGCACTCCAGGTCCTTCAGGCGTGTCTCGACGTCCTGGGCCGCGCGACGCGTGTTGCTCGGGTGTGGCGTGCCGCCGTGGGTGACGACCTCGCAGAGCACGAGGAGGTTGTCGCCACCTCGGAGGGGATCGCGACATGCGAAGACGGGGAACAACTGACAGTCCGAATCATCGCCAGTCGCCTGGTTGGTGCTGGAGCCGTCGAAGCCCAAGTGAGGAAGCGCCGCAACGCCCGTGATCGCGCCGAGCACCTTTTCGATGAGGTTCGCCTCGAGCATTCTCGTCTTCGAGCGAAGAAGCGGCGTCGGCTCGGTGCCGTCGATCCAGATGTATTCAGCTTTGATGATACTCATCGTTCACTACTCCTAAAGATGTTCGCGTCGCTGGTGCACCAGCGAACTCCGCCGGCGGTGGACCCTTGGGGGTGGACCCTCGGTCCGAAATCGCCGGGCCGAAGAACTGCTTGCCCGATCTGTGGCCTGCCATTGTTTCAAGGGGGTTTCCGAGGCCTTTCTGAGAAGAAAAAAGGAGCCGGTCGCGCTTCCTCGGCCCCGGTCGTGCGCCTCAGCTTCCAGCGGCGATTGGCTTGTTTTTGCGCGCGTTTCATCTCGTAGGAGAGGATCGGCCAGGGGAATTGTACCCGTCGCGTCTAAGTGTTCGAAACCAATAGTTAATACATCGGCAGGCCGTGCTAACAGCGTTTGCACCCTATACAGTTGTATTGCAGAATATCAACATAACTGTCTTTTTGTGTTGGAGAGTTCGTAATGCGTAATTGGGTTTCGATCGTGCTGGTGGCTCTTGTGGGCCTCGTAGTTTTGGCCTGCGGGGCTGACACCTCGGATGGTCCGCCCTTCGGGAGTGGCGGCACTGGTGGAACGGGCGGGACGACGCTCAACTGCGAGACACTCAGCGATCCACCACCCGACTGCGACCAGACGTGCACGTCCGACACGCAGTGTGAGGCGAGCTTTTGCGACAGTGGCGTCTGTGTCGCCCAGTGCACGCCGACCGAGGGCTGCGGCGACAACGAGAGCTGCAACGTACGCGGCCGATGCATGCCCATCATGGGGACCGGCGGCACTGGTGGCAGCGGGAACATAGGTGGTGGCTGCCAGTCGGTCACGATCATGCCGACCCGAAGCATTCCGAACGTGATGTTCCTGGTGGACCAGAGTGGGTCCATGGACGCGAGCTTCGGAGGCGGTGAGAACCGCTGGGAGGCCGCGAACACGGTCATCAATGGTATCGTCAGCAGTACCGACTCGATCGTGCGCTACGGTCTGACGACCTACACCTCTGACAACGGGAGCTCGAATCCGCCCTGTCCCAGGTTGCCGACGGAGATCGACTTCGCGCTCGACAACGCGAGTACCATCGGCGACGACAGCCTGTACCCGTACTCGTATCCGTCCAACGCCGGTGCGGACACACCGACCGGCGACAGCATAGACGCGCTGGTTGGCAACATTCTCAGCAGCCCGCCGCCCGACGAAGGGCCGACGATCATCGTGCTCGCCACGGACGGCGCACCGGACTCTTGTGAGTACCCGAACCCGAGCAACGGGGAGCAGCGCTTGCAAGCCCGAGGGGAAGCCGTGACTGCGGCCGGCGCATCGAGCGATGCGGGCATCGACTTGTTCGTATTGTGGGTCGGCACGCTTAGCGACGACGCTGTCCGCGATCATCTTCAAGAGGTCGCGAACGAGGGCGTTGGGCTTGCGGCGGACGGCTCGGGTGGCGACGCACCGTTCTGGGTGGGCACCGATCCGCAGAGCCTCGAGGACGAGTTCCGCGAGATTATCAGCGCGAGCATCTCGTGCGATATCCAGATGGACAAGCGCTTCGACGACAAGGACAAGGCCTGCAACGACCCGGAGAGCGATGTCCAACTCAACGGCACGCCCCTGAGCTGTCCGAGCGATTGGATCGTGAAGCCGGGCGTGGACGACGTGATCGAGCTCGTTGGCAGCGCCTGCGACACGTTCAAGAGCGGCGATGCAACGTTCAGCGCGGAGTTCCCGTGCGGCGCGATCGTCGTCGAGTAGCCAGCTACTGCTCCGACAGCGTGAACTCGACCTCCTGACGGGCGCCGGCTTGCACCCGGACCACGCGTCGCTGGGAGCGTCGTGTCTGACCCACTTCGATCACGTGCCGGCCCTTGGTCAGCCGTGCCTTCACCGGGGCCCGACCTGACTTCTTGCCGTCGATCCAAACGTTCCCCCAGGGCTGCACGACTACGCGCAGGAGCCCCTTGCTGGGAGGGGGAGGGGGAGTGCCAGCGCCAGCGCCAGCGCCAGTGTCCGTGCCAGTGTCCGCGCC
>JBATLA010000472.1:0-1684 GCA_049669945.1 Polyangiales bacterium
GTTCTTTCACTGGGCGCTTGGTCGGCGATGCTCGGCCATTTCGCGCGTGAAGCCGGTATCGTGCGTCGGCGTACGTTCAAGGCTAGTAAGCCGCTCGCGCTCGGCGCGGGCACCGAGAGCCAGAGCTGAGCGCTACGCTTGCGCCACGAATTCGTGCCGCGGCTCACGTGGGTGCTGGAGCGCGCGTGCCAGGAAGGAAAGTTGCTCGCGCCAACATCGCTTCGCTTGGCGGCGCCACACGAGCGCGTGAAACGCATGGAGCTCGCCTTCGTAGTAGCGCGCTTCGCATGTGACGTTCATCGACTTGAGCGCGCGGTCGAGTCGGCGCGTGTCGTCGAGGAGCGGGTCCCGTGTGCCGATCGGCACGAAGAAGTCGGGAAGGGCGCGGTCGGGGCGCTCTTTGCGTTCGAAGACGTGAAGCGGATCGGCGAGGTCGAGCTCGCCGGGCGCAGGGTCATGCAAGGCGCCTACATACGTGTCGTTCATGCCTTCGAGGATGTCGTTCACCCAGCGAGGGAGCTTGCGCTTGCGGTTGAGGCGACCCGGGTTGGTGACTTGAAGCGGCGCACAGGCCGGCACGACTGCGGTCGGCACGAGGCCGGTGGCGAAGGCGCGCTGCGCGAACTCCTCAGGGCGCCGATAGCAGCAACAGATCGTCAGCGCCGTCGCGAGGTTGCCACCGGCCGACTCACCGGCGAACACCAGCCGGCTGAGATCTCCACCGTACGCCTCCGCGTTGTCCGCGACCCACTCGAGCGCGGAGCAGACGTCCGCCACCGCCGCGGGATACGGGTTTTGTGGCGCGAGCCGGTAGTCGACGTTGAAGGCGAGGTAGCCGGCGCGCGCGAACGCCAAGCCCATGAGCCAGTGCGTGTTCTTCGAGAGAAGATGGAACGCGCCGCCGTGCATGTAGACGACGATCGGAAGAGGGCCGGTGCGATTGGCGGGTCGGTAGATATCGAGCCGATGGCGCGGGTTGCCCGTTCGCTGATACTCGATGTCCCTGATCACCTGAACACCATGCTTGGCGGGGTTCGCGAGCGGATGAAGACGGCCGAGTCGGGAGATGGTCCCGAAGAAGCCTTCGCCAATCGCCGTATTCGTGAGGCTGCGCAGTCGCTTGCGCGTCCTTTGAATACAGGACACCTCCGAGCGTTTGGGGGACATGGGGACCTTGTATCACGCTCTGCGAAATCAGCGCGGATTCCGCGAAGGAACGACTGAAATCGCGCTTTTCTTGCGGTCCGTGGGGGTCCGGGCGTATCTGCTGAGGATGGTTTCCGCGGGCCAAAAACCGATCGTCGTCGCGCTCGCCGCCGCCTTGGCGGTGCTCAGCGCCAGCGCGACGACTCAGGCGGCCTACGGCAAGATCGACGCCTTCGTCGTTCGCCAGAAGGTCCACAAGGACCTTCCAAAGATCAATCGCTGCTACGAGTCCGCGCTTCGCTCCGAACCGGAGCTCGCCGGCAAGGTGAGGGTCCGCTTCGACGTCGTGCGCAAGGGCCACGTCCAGGGCGTGCACGTCGTCGAGAACACGACGGGCCACGAAGGCGTCGAACGCTGCGTCGCAAGAATCGTAGGCGCCATCCGCTTCCCAAGCCGCCGCTCCGGCAAACCCCTAAGCTTCACATTGCCCTTCATCTTCGCCCCCCAATAAGGGGACAGGCTCCACCTCCAAAAGCCA
>JBATLA010000473.1:0-3608 GCA_049669945.1 Polyangiales bacterium
ACTTGGGCCAACTCGCAGGCTTGAGCGCGTAGAGCCATCGAGCCGCGCTGGAGCCGGGGTGCTCGCCTTCCGTAACCGACGTGCTCATGAGCCGCGGGGGGGATCGTTGTGCTTGGCGGCCTCGGTCGTATTGCTCTCGATGTGCTTGGCGCGATCCTCCCACTTCGATCGCGCCATCGCCCGCATGTCTTGGACGGAGTCCATCTCGTCGACGATCTCGAGCCCAATGAGAGTTTCGAGGACGTCTTCCATGGTGACCACGCCGTCGATACCGCCGTATTCGTCCACGACGACCGCGATGTGCTCGCGATTGTCGAGCAGCTTCTCGAAAAGAGCGGGCAGCGCAATGGTGTCGGGGACCATCAACGCCTCTCTAGCAAAGGAGCTCAACGGCGCGTCGAGCTCGTCTCGTGCGGCCCGGAGCAGGAGCTGGTCTTTGAGGATGTACCCGGTCACTTGATCCGGCGTCTCTTTCCAAATCGGGATTCTCGAAAAGATCATGGAGCCGCGCTCTGCGACCGCATCCCGCACGGCGGTGTTTTCCTCGAGCGAAAACGTGACCGTCCTGGGGGTCATGATGTCGCGGGTCCGAAGCGAGCCGAAATGAAAGAGATTGCGAAGAATCCTCATTTCCGACTCATCAAACACGCCCTGCTCTTCGCCCACTCGCGCCAAGGCCGCAAACTCCTCACGGGAAAACGTCTGGACGGCCCGGCTGCGCTTCAACATTCGGGTGATCGCTTCGGACAACCACACCAAGGGCAAGAGAACCAGGATCATGATGGGGAGGACTCCAGCCATGAAACCGGTCAGGCGGCGCCAGTAGAGCGCCCCGAGGGTCTTCGGAAGGATCTCGCTGAAGACCAAGATCGCGAGCGTGAGCACTGCCGATGCAATGGCCAGCGCTTCGGAGCCCCAGAGCCGTTGCGCCTCGGCGCCGACGCCCGCCGCGCCGGCAGTGTTCGCGAACGTATTCAGGGTCAAGATCGCAGCGAGCGGGCGGTCGACGTTCGCCTTCAGCGCTCGGATCTTCAATCCTACCTTGGGTCGATCCTGCACGAGCTTGGCAACGTGCGACGGAGTGATGCTCAGAAGCCCAGCCTCGAGGATGGAACAGAGGAAGGAGACCCCGAGCGCAAGCCCGAAGTAGAGAAAGATCGACGTCATCCGGATTCTCGCCAGTCGCGCGCTCCAAGCTGGCGTCTGCGGAACGGTCCGTGTTCCGCCAGCTCGAGGATCTGCTGCTGCACCGAGGCTGCTTCCCGCGGAAGGAAATCGGCGACCGCCTGCGCGAGCACCGGATGCCGAACCCAGTGTCCGCTGTAGATCGGAACCGGCATGAGGCCACGCCGCAGCTTGTGCGTTCCCTGTGCGCCGGCTTCGAAACGTCGCATCTGTTGGTCGATCGCGTGCTCGATGAGCCGATAGTAGCAGAGCTCGAAGTGGAGCATGTCGTGTCGCTCACTGGCGCCCCAGTACCGGCCGTAGAGATGGCCACCCTTCTGGAAGTTCAGCGATGCCGCGACGATTCGTCCCTCGTCCCGCGCAGCCAGCACCAGCGACGATCCGTCGAGCTCCGTCGGGGCGAGCTCGAAAAATTCCTTGGTGAGGTAGGGATACGAGCCCTTCCGTCCACAGGTCGCCCGGTACAAGCGCTCGAGCGTTCGCCAGTCGGCCAGGCTGAGCTCGTCACCGTGAAGCTTCTCGATCTTGAGGTTCGATTCGGCAGCGACTCGGCGCTCCTTTCGGAGCTTCTTGCGCATCGACGACCTGAACTCGCCGACGAAGTCCTCGAAGGTCTCGTAGCCGGAGTTCCTCCAATGGAACTGAAACGAGAGCCTCTTCATCAAGCGGCCGTCTGCCGCGACCCACTCCTGCTCGTCGGGGCTCAAGAACAGCAAGTGAATCGACGAAGCCTTCGTCGCATCGGCCACTTCGAAGCAACCATCGATCAATCTCGATACCAGCGGACCTGGCTCCTCGCCGCGTGCGAAGAGGAAGCGGCGGCCGGTGACGGGCGTCACTGGGACCATGGCCACCAGCTTCGGGTAGTACCCGACACCCAATCGTGACGCGGCGTCTGCCCAAGCCCAGTCGAAGATGTACTCCCCGTAGCTGTGCGTCTTGAGATAGAGAGGTAGCGCAGCAACGAGCTGGTCGCCTCGCCATGCTGTGACGTGCGACGGTTCCCAACCGGACCCACAGCCCACCGAGCCGCTCTCCTCGAGGAGTGAGAGAAAGGCGTGCTCGACGAAAGGGTCGTCCTCGCCAACGAGCTCGTTCCACGCGCATGCGTCGACCGACTTCAGTGACGACAAGACTCGTATGTCGAGGGACTCAGCCAAACGAGTGGCAGAGTGTGCACGACCCGCCGCACTAGAGCCAGCCGAGGTAGCGCGTTGGCCCCCGTACCCCTCGAAGGCGATTGATCAGTCGCTTTGCAACGGCGTAGCGGCGAAAGAAGCCTTCGACACGGCGGCGGTCCCCGAGCCCAAGCGGCCGGTCGCAGCAGATCCATTTCGGGTCCGTAGCCCCCGCATCGATGAAACCGATCGTCCCGCGGATGACGACGTCGGTCCGCGTCCCACGGGGGAGTCGAGGCCCTAGAACGACGGCATCGATTGCGTCACCGTCGTCGGAGACGGTTCCTGGCACGTGTCCGTAGTTGAAAGGCGATGGAAGCGGCGCCACGAAGTCGATGGTGCCGTCATCTCTACGTTTGACGAAGCTGCCGCGAGGGACGTCGATGACGACGCTAGCGGTCTCTTCGCTCATGCACGCAGCTCGCAAGCGGTCGCCACGAGCCCATCCTCCACGAGGTAGCGCCCCGTCATCTCATAGCCTGGCGTGAACTCACCGGCCTCTTGCCGGAACACCGCGTGAAACGCGCCGTCACCGACCTCGACCTGAACCGCGTGAAACCCGAGGAACTCGCTCGTGAGCAAATACTGGCATTTGTAGACGGCCTCTTTCGCGCTGAAGAGGATCTTGCCCATCAGCCCCGGATCCGGGAGATCACGCAGCCACTCACGTTCTTCGGACGTGCAGACGCGCCGCCACAGAGCTTCCTTCAGTGGCGTCGCTTGTTCCAAGTCGATGCCAACCGAGCGCAACCTGCCGATGCGTCCCACCGCAGCGGCACACCAGGAGTCCGTATGGGAGATGCTCCCGATGAAACCCGGCGGCCAAATCGGCGCTCGATCTTCGCCGCGCTCGATCGGTGTAGTCGCGGCGACACCGAGACGAACCAGCGCAAGCCGACTACATACGCGCCCGGCGGTGAATTGCTCGATACGGGTTTGCGCGGCGCCCTCGATCGCGTCCCGCTCCGCGGCCAGGAGACCGCCGCCCACAGAATGCGGGTCGACCTCCTCCGTCTCGATGTCGTCGGAGAGCAATCGATGGAAGAGCGGCTTATGCATCTAGTTGCGGCCGATGGCGCCTGCGACGGCAAGGATGGCGAACGAGTTGGCGAGCGAAAGAAGGGGCGCAAGCGCGTTGAGCACGTCGCCAGTACTCGCATACCATGCCCTGCTCACGTAGATGATGTCACCCGGGAGAAGCACGATGTCCTTCGAATCTCCAGCGCTCAACGCCTTGATACTGGT
>JBATLA010000474.1:0-2761 GCA_049669945.1 Polyangiales bacterium
GGCCACGGCTCGCCCACCATCTTGATCGACGAACGCGACGTAGCCGCCGACCACCCCCACGCAAGCGCATGCCGCCTCTACGACCAAGGCGACGGAACCCTCGACCCGTCACCCCCCGTCGCCGCGATCCTCACCGCGCTACGCAAACGAAGGCGCTGAGCTAGGGGCAAGAACAACAGGCCGCGCGGCCTCAACAAGGTTGATACCCGGACAACCGAGACCGCCGAAGGAACGCGCGCCTTCTGCGCCCGCCACGGGCACGCGCTGACGCGCAACTCCCGGCGGCAACGGCCGATACCCGTTCTGATGCTGCGCTCCGCCCCGAACCCAGAGGTAAGCCATTGACTTACCCCTCTTGAAAGGCGACACTTCGAATGCCCATTCGGTTCGAGTGGGATCCCGCGAAGAACGATGCCAACCAACGAAAGCACGGCCTACGGTTCGAAGACGTCAAAGCGATCTTCCCTTGGCCGAGCACGCGTCGCGACAACGTCGATGACACCTACGCGGGTCGCGAGCATCGCTTCGTTTCGCTCGGCCCACTGCCGAGTGGTCTCGTCAGCGTCATTTGGACGGAGCCCCGAGGAGGCACCGTACGAATCGTCAGTGCCCGTTGGGCCACCAGGCGCGAACGTCGCCTCTACCGCGAGGAGATGGATCAAGAGCGATGACTGACGTTCCAGACATTCCGGAGTGGACAAAAGCGGATTTCAAGAGCTCCATCCGCGGCTCTACGCGACGCCGCATCATGGAAGGCCGAATCGAGTCCGGTAAAGACATCGTGGCGCTCAGAAGGTTCACCAAGCTCAGCCAAAAAGAGTTCGCGCGCGCCCTCGAGATCAGCGTGCACACCCTGCGCAACTGGGAGCAAGGCCGCCGCCAACCCGAAGGCCCCGCCATCGCGCTCCTCAAGATTGCAGCACGCCACCCGAACATCGTTCGCCGTGCAGCAGGTCACGGACCATCCCCCGAGCGCGCAACCAGGTAGCAGCGGGCCGCAGCTCCCCGCGGTGACTTCGAACGAAAGAGCGCAACTTCCGACGCCACCGCCCGATGACCAGTGGTGAGCATTGACAAAGCAGTTCCGACTGATATCATTGATATCAAGCAGCAAATGGCCCAACTCATCGTCCGAGAGCTCGAAGAGTCCGTCGTCCGCGCCTTGAAGGTGCGCGCGGCCAAGAAGGGGGTGTCTGCCGAGGCCGAGCATCGGGCGATCCTTCGCGAGGTGCTGCTCCGCCGCTCGAGCCGCTCGTTCAAAGAAGCGCTACTCGCGATGCCCGACGTCGGCGACGATACCGACTTCGCGATCGAGCGCGACGTCGACCGTGACGATGGCCTATCTCCTTGATACCAACGTCGTCTCCGAGCTCCGCAAGGGCAATCGCTGCGACCCCGCCGTGCGGGAGTGGTTCGGCGCGCTCGCCGAAGCCGACGCCTACCTCAGCGTGCTGGTCGTCGGCGAAATCGAACGCGGCATCGAGCGCATCCGCAAGCGCGATCCGAAATCCGCCGCGCGCCTCCGCCGCTGGCTCTCCGGGCTATGCACTCAGTTCGAAGACCGGATCCTTCCCGTGACTCTCCCCATCGCACGCACCTGGGGCAAGATGGGCGCGCCCAACCCCATCCCCACGGTCGACGGCCTCCTCGCCGCCACCGCCCACGTCCACGGCCTCATCCTCGCCACCCGCAATGTCCGCCAAGTCGAAGCCCTCGACATCGAGTGCCTCAACCCATTCACGCTCGCACGGTGAGTCGCGCCAATACTACGGCTTCCTCGCAACGACGAACGCAATCTCGCCCTTAGCCCCCACGTCCGGCTGAGAAATCTCCACAAAACCACTCTGCCGTATCTCCTCTTCGAGGGTGTGCCTGTCGAAGATCTTCACCATCGGGGCCTTGCCGAGCAAGCGCATGGCCCCGATGAGCGGCCCGTAGGGAACCCACGAATCCCCGAGGCAAACCGTCGACGAAATGAAGAACCCTCCAGGCTTGAGCAGCCCGAAGATCTGCGCGAGCGCAGCCGAGCGGTCGTCGACGAGGTGCAAGATGCTGTACGCGCAGATGCCGTCCAAGCTCTCCGCCTCGAACGCACGGAACGTGTCGTCGAAGGGCCCCGTATGGAACCTGACGTTGTCGACCTTCTGTGCCTGGGCCTTGCCATTGGCAATGCGAGTCATCTCGCCCGAGATGTCGAGCCCGTGAACCTCTGCGGCCGACCCAGCCAAGCGGAGGGCCAGGGACCCCGTCCCACAGCCGATGTCGAGCACGACGTCCGTCGGCTTCATGCGCGACTTCGTAATCGCGATCTTGGCGTCGAAGGCCTCGGGGTTGGCCACGGCTTGCTTCGCGTACTTCTCGGCGATGCCGTCCCAAAAAGCAGCGTTGTCGGTCACCCGAGACCGCGCCACCAGCACCACGATCAACCAAACCGCCAGCACCCCCGCGCCCGCACCGAGAGCTATCCAACCGATGTCCATAGTCCAACCATACCGCAAGCGAATTGGTGCTTGACAAATGTTCAGTATTGGGGCTATAAACATCAGTAATCATGAGGAGTTCCAGGTCCGAAATCCCAGCTCCCCCGCCAGGCAAGCTCGGCCAGCTCTTCGAAGTCCTAACTCCCCCGGCACGCAGAGTCGGCCGCCTCTCCGAAGTTCAAGCTTCCCCTCCGAGCGAGCTCGCCCAACTCGACGCCGAGCTCTACCGCCTAGCCCGCGGCGCCGGCCGCCTCCGCCTCCGAATCGGCCAAGCCCTTCAC
>JBATLA010000475.1:0-8659 GCA_049669945.1 Polyangiales bacterium
GGCGAACTTGGTCGCCGAGTAGCTTGCCTCTTCATCAAGGGGGATGCGCCCGGCGATCGAGGCCACGTTCACGATACTCCCCGAGCCCTGGGCGCGCATCGTCGGAAGAGCGAGTCTCGTGAGCACCATGGGAGCCCGCAGATTGACATGGAGCATCTGCATGATGTCGTGGATCGGGATGCTGTCATACGGGCCGCGGCAGTTGTGGGCAGCGTTGTTGACGAGCACGTCGATGCTACCGAAGCGCGACACCGCCTCTTGAAGAAGACGCTCGCACGCCGCGATGTCCGAGATGTCGGTCGGCACCGCTTGCGCGACATCACCGCCGAGCTCGGCCGCAAGCTTGTCGAGCGGATCTTTGCTGCGCGCGGCTAGCACGACACGCGCGCCCTCTTTCACGAACTTTCGAGCACAGGCCTCGCCGATGCCGCTGCTCGCGCCGGTGATGACGACCGTCTTGCCTTGGAACCTACTCATGCGGAGACCTTTCGTGTTTCGAGCATCATCTTCGCGAGTCGCTCGAACGCCTCGTTCACGTTGTAGCCGGATTTGGCACTCGCTTGCGCGATGTACCAGTTGAGCTTGCCGGCCGTGTCCAACTGCTGCTTGGTGAGCGCGAAGTCGCGCGTCAAGTCGATCTTGTTGACGATCAGTACGGATGGCCGTGAGCCAATGAAGCCCCGGCCCCTCGTTTGGGCTTCGAGAAGGTGGTCGAGGGTTCGTGGCTTGGTCGCATCCACTACGAATGCGAGCCCGGAGGCCCCGGAGATGAAGGAGCGGTTGTACTGGCCCCAGGCCTCGCTGCCTCCAGGGTCCCAGAGCATCATCTCCAACGAGACCTCGCCCACATCGAGCGCGCCCCTGAGAATCGCCATGGCAAGCTTGGATTCGTAGGCCTCGTCGAATGCGCCCTCGGCGAAACGGCGCACCAGGCTGGTCTTCCCCACCCCCGGAGCGCCCAAGAGGCAGACCTTCCGCCGGAGCCGCATGGTCCCCTACTATACCGGCCCCGACATTCCGTTCCACGGTTGGTTTGGATGCTGACCCTTTTGCCTTAGAGTCCGGCGCATGAGTGAGCAGAAACAGAAGCTTGAGTTCGGCGGAGTGCCAGGCAACTTCGCGATGATTCTCGGTCTCCCAATCTTCACGGCCTATCTCTTCTTTGCTGTGCGTTTCAACGACGGCGCTGTGCTGCCTGGACCAAACGCGGACTGGGAAGGTTTCCAGCAGGCGATGACGCCAACGTGGCGAGCGGCGGTGATTTACGGAACCTGGTTCGTCTTCCAAGCGCTCCTGCAACGGTATGCACCCGGGCGGGTGGTGCAGGGTGCCGAACTGCCGGACGGCAGCCGCCTTCCCTACAAGATGAACGGGCTCTTCTCGCTGATGGCGACCTTCATAGCCGTTGCCATCCTGCATTGGTCGGGGGTCTTCTCGATTCGCGAGCTCTATGACGAGTTCGGTGCGCTGATCAGCGTGATGACGATCTTCTCGTTCGCGTTCAGCATCTTCCTCTACTGGTACGGGAAGCAGCACGGGCAGGCACGCCATCTGAGCGGCAAGTTCATTCACGACTTCTGGATGGGAACCGGCCACAATCCTCGCGTACCCCCGGGGCGGGACGGGCTCGACCTCAAGATCTTCTGCGAAGCTCGACCCGGTTTGATCTTGTGGGTGTTGATCAATACGTCGTTCGCCTATGTGCAGTATGAGCAGTACGGATTCGTCTCGACGTCGATGATCCTCGTGTGGCTCTTCCAGATGTTCTACATCGTCGACTACTTTTGGAACGAGGAGGCCATCCTCACGACCATGGACATCAAACACGAGAACTTCGGCTACATGCTGGCGTTCGGTGATTTGGTGTGGGTGCCGATGACGTACACGTTACAGGCGCACTATCTGATCGACCGCGTGCATTCTCTGCCTTGGTGGGGCGCGGCGCTGATCATCGCTACCAACATGCTCGGGCTCTACATCTTCCGTGCGGTCAATCTGCAGAAGCACAAGTTCCGCGGCGACCCCGAGAACTCCCGCATTTGGGGTAAAAAGGCCGAGTACATGCAGACCGAGCAGGGCGGCAAATTGTTGCTATCCGGTTTCTGGGGTTGGTCGCGCCACTTCAACTACGTCGGCGACATCCTCATGGCGTTGTCCTGGTCACTCCCCTGCCTCTTCGGCTCCGCACTGCCCTACTTCTACCCGATCTATTTCGCGATCCTGCTCATTCATCGAGAGCGGCGGGACCACAACTTCTGCTCGAAGAAGTACGGCGCGGATTGGAAGCGCTACTGCGAACGAGTTCGCTGGCGAATCATCCCCGGGATCTACTAAGCTTGCGGGGTTATGCCCCGCACGCCCGTAACTTCCGCCGAGGTCGAACGCGTCACGCGCGAGGGTCGGGAAGAGACGAGCGATCTCGTCGCGGTCGAGGAACCGTTGCAGATCATCCTCGAGCATGGCGAAGGGCATGCCCGCGACGAAACGCCGTTGGCAATGACCATGCGCACGCCCGGGCAGGACGGCGACCTGGTGACCGGCTTCCTTTTTGCCGAGGGCGTGATCGAGAGAACGGCTGATCTAATCGCAGTGCGGCACTGTTCGAGATCGGACACGCCGAACAACGTCGTTCGTGCTGTGCTCCATGAACGCGTCGTCGTTCCGTCGCGCCTGCTCGAGCGAAACCTCACTGTGACCAGCGCGTGTGGTGTGTGCGGGGACCGCACCCTCGAATCCTTGGAGAACGCCGGATGCCTGCCGATCACTGCAGCCCCCGACCGCTACATGCCCGAATCGGTTCGCGTCGCGCTCTCCTCGCTCGAGGTCGCGCAACCTTGGTTTCGGCACACCGGAGGCACCCATGGTGCTGCCTTGTTTCGCTGCGACGGCAGGATCTTGCTTCACCGAGAGGATGTCGGCCGGCACAATGCACTGGACAAGCTGATCGGCGCCTGGCTCAGAACGTCGCCCTCGGCGGCCCATCCGGGCTTCATCATCGTCAGCAGCCGTGCCAGCTTCGAGCTCGTGCAGAAGGCCGTTCGTGCGGGTATCCCAATGCTCGTTGCCATTGGCGCGCCTTCGAGCCTGGCGATCGACACGGCGCGAAAGTTTGACCTGACGCTGGTGGGGTTTGCCAAGGCGAGCCGCTTCAACATCTACGCGGGCGGGGAGCGTCTCGCACGCGAGGAGGGTAGTCGCACCTTCTTCGATGTCGGAGCCGCAGAGTGACCAAGCCTGGCCCGACCAATGCCGAGCCGCCGGAGCAGGACGACGCTCTGAAGGTTAGCCCGCCCAAGCGAAAGGCCGCAGGCCTACCGTCTGTCGTTTCTTCGTTCGTGCACATGCACCGTCACGGCCATTCGGTCCCGACTGCACTGAGCATCCTGAGCAAGATGAACCAGAAGGACGGCTTCGATTGCCCGGGATGCGCATGGCCTGACCCGGACGACCGAGCGTCACTCACGGAGTTTTGCGAGAACGGTGCGAAGGCTGCTGCGTGGGAGACGACGCGCGAGCGCCTCGATTGGAAGTTCTTTCAACGATACAGCATCGACGAGCTCGCGCAGCGGTCGGACCTGTGGCTCGGGCAGCAAGGGCGCTTCACCGAGCCGCTCATGCTGAGGCCGGGCTCCCGATTCTACGAACCCATTTCCTACGCGGAGGGGTTTGCGCGCATCGCGTCGGCTCTTCGTGACCTCACGTCACCGGACCAGGCGATCTTCTACACCTCCGGACGCACGAGCAACGAAGCGGCGTTTCTCTACCAGCTTTTCGTTCGAGCGTACGGAACCAACAACCTGCCCGATTGCTCGAACATGTGTCACGAGTCGAGCGGCGTGGGCCTCGGCGAAACGGTCGGCATCGGCAAGGGCTCGGTCACGCTTCAGGACATCCACGAAGCCGACACGATCATCGTCATGGGTCAGAACCCGGGAACCAACCACCCGCGCATGCTGACCGCTTTGCAGAAGGCCAAGGCCAACGGCGCAAAGGTGATTGCGATCAACCCGTTGCCCGAAGCAGGGCTGATGGGCTTCGTCAATCCGAAGAGCCCGAGTCAGGTGCTATCGGGCGGAACGCAGATCGCGGATCTGTTCTTGCAGGTGCAGATCAATGGCGACGTCGCGCTGCTGAAGGCGTTGATGTGCCTCTTGCTCGAAGAGGAGGCGCGCGCGCCAGGGACAGTGCTCGATGACGACTTCATCGGACTTCACACCGAGGGGTTCGAGGCACTGCGCGATCACCTGGCCTCACAAGACGTGTCTGAGCTCAGCGCAGCGGCTGGCGTTTCGCGCGAGGACCTCGAAGCAGCCGTAGCGATCATCCTTCGAAGCAAAAAGACGATCGTCTGCTGGGCGATGGGACTGACGCAGCACAAGAACGGCGTCGGCAATGTCCGGGAGATTGTGAACTTTCTCCTCATGCGGGGAAGCATCGGCATTCCGGGCGCCGGGACCTGTCCCGTTCGGGGCCACAGCAACGTTCAGGGCGATCGCACCATGGGGATTCATGACCGGCCGTCGAAGGCGTTCTTGGACCGCATTCAAGAGGTGTTCGGCTTCGATCCACCTCGGGCGCATGGCTTCAACACGGTCGAGGCCATCCAGGCGATGCTGGAGGGTCGCGCCAAGCTGTTCTTCGCGATGGGGGGCAACTTCCTCCAGGCAACGCCGGATACGCCACGCACAGCCCAAGCACTCGAAACGTGCGACATGCTCGTGCACGTCAGCACCAAGCTGAACCGCAGCCATCTCCTGCACAACAAGTGGTCAATCATTCTGCCCTGCCTCGCCCGTTCAGAGATCGACAGTCAGGCCAACGGCGAGCAGTTCGTCACAGTCGAGAACTCGATGGGCGTTGTTCACTCCTCCCGCGGGAGCCTGAAACCTGCGCACCCAGGACTCTACAGCGAGCCCGCGATCGTCGCATGGCTTGCCGAGAAGGTGCTCGGTCCAGAAACGCCGGTGAGTTGGTGTTGGTTGATCGAGAACTACGATCGTATTCGAGATTTGATCGCGAAAACCATCCCACACTTCGAGGACTTCAATCGTCGTGTGCGGCAGCCGGGTGGCTTTCACCTCTACAACGGCGCGCGCGAACGGAAGTTTGACACTGACGGCGGCAAAGCGAAGTTCACTATCAATCCGGCGCCGGATCTCTCGCTTCCGGATCGAACCTACCGCATGATGACGATGCGGACTCACGACCAATACAACACCACCGTCTATGGAAACGACGATCGTTATCGGGGAATTCGCGGCGGGAGACGCGTTGTATTCATGAATGAAGAGGACATCCGCGACGCCGGGCTCGAGGCTGGAGCCTCCGTCGATCTAACCAACGATTTTGGCGGCAAACAACGCGTCGCTGCCCGGTTCACGGTGGTGCCGTACCCAATCCCGCGGCGGTGCGTCGGCACGTACTTCCCCGAGGCCAACGTACTGGTGCCTCTCGAGAAGTTCGCCGAAGGCAGCTTCACGCCAGCGTCCAAAGACGTGATCGTGCGGATCGAAGCAAGCAGCTAGAGTCGCCGTTGGATTTCATCCGCGGCGCGTTCGCCCGCTTGAATCGCGCCTTCCATGTAGCCAATCCACTCGGTGGCGGTTTCAGTGCCGGCCCAGTGAATGCGACCCTCGGGCTTGCGCAGATGCGCGAATGAATTCGTGAGCACACCGGGAGGCAATGCCGCTGCCGGTCCGCCACGCGACCAAGCTTCCATGCCCCAGTCGAGCTCTTCGTAGTCGGAGAATGAGTTCGCGGCATCGCCGAAGTAGCGAGCCAGCGCGCCGGTGATACGCCGCTGTCGATCGGCCATCGGTTGCGTCGACCATTGGCGCGCCTGACTCCCGGAGACGAAACCAACCAAAGCTGGCTGCGTGTCGTCGTGGGACGTGCCGTCGTACACGACGCTGAGCGGCCCATCAGAACTGACCACCTCGCCGGAGAAGCCTGCCTCGCGCCAGAACGCATGCTCGTAGGTCACGATTACCTTCACTGCGGCGCCCATCGAGAAGCGCTGCGTGAGCTGGTCACGCCCAACCGAAACCGACGGCTCGTACTCGATCCGGCCGGCGAGCGTCGGGGGGATCGCAACCACCGCGTAGCGCCCGTTGATCGTGCCATTATCGGACACCGCATCGACTCCCTCGCGCCCTTGCAGGATCCTTCTCACCGGCGTGCCGAGCACGACCGAATCGCCGAGGTCCTTTGCCAAAGCCAGCGACAAAGCCTGGGCGCCTCCGACGATCCAATCCTGCTGCGCACCGCCTTTGGCTTCCGTGAGATTCAGCATCCCGCCGCCGGCGTTGATGTACATCAAGAAGTAGAGCGCGGAGAGGTCTCGCGCTTCCGCGCCGAAGATCGTACGGACCGTGGCATCGATGACGCCCGTGATTTTCGCTGACTTCACGATGCGTGAGCGCCAGGTCTCCAGGGTCTCGCCGTCGAGCTCCGAAGCCCCTTCGGCACTCATCGGAGAGCTTGGAGATACGCGCTTGCGAACGCGGTTCACATAGCTCAGCACACCGGTGAGCTGAATCAAGTTCGGAACCGACATCGAAGCAATCGATCGCTTGTACGTCGACACCTTGCCTGCCACTTCCAGAACCTTCTTGCCGTCCGTGAAGGTAGGCGCGGTCTGCAAGCCCAGCTCATCGACTAGCGCGTGCACGCGCCGCTGGTCGGGCCCGATCCACTGCGCGCCGAGATCGAACGCGGCACTACCGATCTGCTGAGTGAGCGTCCGGCCGCCAACACGATCACGCGCCTCGACCACGATTACGGACGCACCCTGCGCTCGCAACTTCCGCGCCGCACACAGCCCCGAGAGCCCGGCCCCCACGACCACGACATCCGCCCGCTCACCCATGCTGGTTGTTATAGTACGCCCTTCGGGGGTTACTCAATTTTGATGATTCGAGGGCGGCGTTGACGTTGTTTCCTGGCTCCATCTGCGGATTGAAACGATGGAGCGATGACGAAGACCTCATTGGCGTCCGGCAGTCGGACGAGCGTCGCAGCTGACCGCGGAAGCAGAGTCGGATGACCAATCGCATCGAGTTCAACGAGGAACTCGGTGCCCACAGGCCCGGACATGGAGAAATGCGCGACGCCTGAGCTGTTCGTCGTGGCGACGAGCTCGCCGTTCACACGAATAGGAAGGGCAGGCCCGTTCTTCGCTCGGACGACGAACGCGGCGATTCGGACAAGCGGCCGGCAAGCCAAGCTGACTTGTATCGGGGCGGGGCCGCCTCGCTGGTAGCGGCGCAGCCGAATGGAAGCACCCTCGGGTGAGGCCCGGTGGTCGGCGGGGCATTCATGATCGACTCGAAGGACGCGGCCGGGCGGGCCGATGATCGGGACGCGGAGCGTCCCGTCGGCGCTCGTGTGGCCAAACAGCTCGCCATCGACGCGAATCGGAACGGTACTCAGCCGCACGCCTGGGTCAGCCTCGACCACGATCTCGAGGATCACGGGCGCAGCTGCTCTGGTCCCCTGCTGGCATCCGACCCCGATCACAAACAGCGGCGCCAGGCACATGAGAGATGTCAGTCGCATCGGAGCGTCCCGACTCCCCGGCTAGTTTGGCAAGCAAGCTTGGCGCGAAGGATTGTGACGAGGTCCGAGAACGACCGCTCGCTTGGAAACAGTTCAGCCAGGCCTAGATAAGATTCGAGTGCCGAACGATAGTCGTTTGCGATGACAAACGTGGCTGCTTCCAGCTCGAGCTCGTCGCGACTTTCCAGGCGCGGCCCGGCTAGTCGAGGGCGAGCGTCCGTGGGTGCGCTGGATGGGGCATGCCGGGATGCGAAGCTCGGTGTCGATTCGACTGACGGAAGCGGTTGCCCTGCCTCCTGCATCCCCTCGGCGGCCCTCAGCAACTGCTCTGAGAGGCGCCGCTGATGCACGGCCACGGCGATGAGGCTCAGACACAGCGCCCCTCCACAGACTCCGGCTAGTAGTGGTCGCCACCCATTGCGCAGCCAGGTCGACCAGCGCCCGACCGCTGGCTTCGGTCGGCCCTCGTCAGGCTCGGGCGGAGACTCCATTGCGGCGGGGCGCGGATCGACGATCGTTCGCTCGTCGTCCTCCCTGAGCACGAGCGTTGGAGGAGCGCTCACGTAGCCGCCTTCAACTCGAAGAGGGCATCGATTCGATACCCCGTGCGATCATCGAACCCCGCCAACTCGGCGATGTGAGTGACACGCCGAACCCCGTCTTCGCCTCTCGCTAGCTGGACGATGACGTCGATCGCAGATGCGAGCTGCGAGCGGAGAACCGGAATCGGCATTTCGACGTCGCTCATCAACGCCATCGTCTCGAGCCGGCTCAACGCGTCAGCCGGGACCGTGCCATGCACCGTGGAGATACAACCGCGGTGTCCCGAGGTCATGGCTTGAATGAGGTCGAGCGCTTCGCCGCCTCGAATCTCGCCGATGACAATTCGATCGGGACGCATTCGGAGCGTCGCTCGCAGGAGCTGGCGAACGCTGATTGCCCTTCGCCCCCGAGCGTCTCCGGGCTGGGCCTCCAAGTGAACGACATGAGGCAAGCGGAGTTGAAGCTCTTTTGAATCCTCGATGACGATGACTCGCTCTGCCGGCCGAGCAAGAGATGCCAGCGCATTGAGGAGCGACGTCTTGCCAGCACCGCTGCCCCC
>JBATLA010000476.1:0-2841 GCA_049669945.1 Polyangiales bacterium
CCCCGACTCAGGGGTCTGCGCGCGTTGCGGCGACGAATACGAGACGACGGAAGCGGGCTGTCGCTGGGTGAACAGCGGTGGCTGACGAAGTGATTCCGATGCTCGATGTGGCGGCGCAAAACGAGCCGCTCATGGCGCGTTTGGTCGACAAGGCGGCGGCGGTGATTCGCTCCGGCCGCTACATCCTCGGCCCCGAGGTCGACGCATTCGAGCGCGAAGTGGCCGACTACATTGGCGTCGAGCACGCGATTGGCGTGTCGAGTGGCACGGACGCGCTCCTGGTTGCGCTGATGGCCCTCGGCATCGGCCCCGGCGACGAGGTGATCACGACGCCCTTTACGTTCTTCGCAACCGGAGGTTGCGTCAGCCGTGTGGGGGCGAAGCCGGTGTTTGTCGACATCGAGCCAGACACCTTCAACATCGATGTCGAGCAAGTTGCCGCAGCGGTGACCGAGCGCACGCGCGCGATTCTACCCGTACATCTGTTCGGCCAGGCTTGTGACATGGCTGGCCTCTCGACAGTTGCCAAGAACCACGACCTTCCACTCATCGAGGACGCGGCTCAGGCGATCGGGACGAAGAGCCCGCTCGGGCCCGTCGGCACGCTGGGCGCGTATGCCTGCTTTTCGTTCTTCCCGTCGAAGAACCTCGGGGGCTTCGGCGACGCTGGGCTCGTCACCACAGAGGACGCCACCTTGGCCGACAAGGCGCGCGTGATCCGCGCGCATGGCAGCAAGCCGAAGTACTATCACCGCGTCGTCGGGGGGAATTTTCGCATCGATGCGCTTCAGGCGGCTCTCTTGCGCGTGAAGCTCCCGGAGCTCGAAGCCTGGACTGCCGAGCGGCGCGCGAATGCCGAACGATACGACGCCGCGTTTGCGAGCGCCGGGTTGAGCGATTCGCAGCTCCGAGCGCCGCGGAGGCGCTTCGAAGGGCACATCTACAACCAGTACGTCATTCGGACGTCGAGACGGGACGCGCTCCAGGCGCACCTCCAAGCGCAGAACATCGCGAGCGTGATCTACTATCCGGTCCCCCTTCACCGTCAGGAGTGTTTCGCGAGTCTCGGGTACCGCGAAGGATCGCTGCCGATATCGGAGCAAGCGAGCGCCGAAGTGCTGGCCCTCCCGATCTTCGCCGGCCTCGGGGAAGCCCGTCAGGGACGCGTCATTGACGCGGTCGTCAGCTTTCTTGGCGGGGTTCAGTAGCCATTGCCCGCTCCTCGTCTTAGAGTGGGCGCCAGCCGATGACAGGTCGATACCACGCACCATTTGCCGAGCGAGGCTCGCACACGATCGACGCCGATATCGCCAACCGATTGCTCCGCATCGCGCTCGAGCAGGGGGGCGACTACGCCGACCTGTTCTTCGAGTATTCGGTCAGTGGCAGCTACGCGTACGACGAGCAGATCTTGAAGTCCGCCCGCCGGGCCGTCTCGATGGGGCTCGGGGTTCGCGTCATGAAAGGCGATGCGACCGGCTATGCGTATTGCGAGGAGTTGTCGTTCGACGCGATGAAGCGCGCGGCAGACACCGCGGCGCAGATCGCAGCGGGCGGCAAGGCCCATGCTCCCGTGGGCGTTTCGCTCCGCGACCTACCGGACCGCTACCCCGTGGCGGTGGAGTCGATCGATGTGGAGGGCGCCGAGAAGAAGTCGATTCTCGAGAGGGCCGATCGCGCCGCCCGCGCCAGCGACCCACGCGTGATTCGCGTCGATGCGTCCTTGGCCGAGGGCGTCCGCGAGATCCTCGTGGCCAACAGCCTCGGGCACATGGCTCGAGATCGGCAGCCGATGATGCGCTTTGGCGTCCGGGTCATCGCGCAGGATGGCGACAATCGTCAATCGGGCTCCTCGGGCGGTGGTGGTCGCTTGGGCCTCGGGTACTTCCACGAAAAGACGCCGGAGTGGCACGCGGAGCAAGCGGTGAAGCAAGCGCTCGTGATGCTCGACGCACGAGAAGCGCCCGCCGGTGAGATGGACGTCGTGCTCGGACCCGGTGACAGTGGCATCTTGCTCCACGAAGCGGTGGGCCACGGGCTCGAAGCCGACTTCAACCGCAAGAAGACCAGCAACTACTCGGACCAAATCGGAGAAGAAGTTGCGAGCGCGCTTTGTACGGTGGTCGACGACGCATCGCTTCCGGGGTCGCGTGGCTCGATCAACGTGGACGACGAGGGGCTGCTCCCGACGCGCTCAGTGCTGATCGAAGACGGTGTACTTCGCGGCTACATGCAGGATCGGCACAGCGCCGACTTCTTCGAGACGAGTCCGGACGGCCACGGCCGGCGCGAAAGCTTTCGCTCACACCCGATGCCCCGCATGACAAATACGATGCTGCTCGCCGGCCAGGATGACCCCGACGAGATCATTCGAAGCGTCAGTCGCGGAGTCTACGCCAAGAAGTTCGGCGGCGGCCAAGTCGACATCTCGAATGGTGATTTCGTGTTCTCGCTGACGGAGGGCTACCTGATCGAAGACGGCAAGCTCACCGCGCCACTGAAGGGCGTGAACCTGATCGGCAATGGGCCCGACGCGATGCGCAAGGTGCAGATGCTCGGGCATGATTTCGAGGTGTCCGACGGGATCTGGACCTGCGGGAAGGACGGGCAGTCCGTCCCGGTAGGCGTCGGTTGTCCGACGATCAAGATCGCCGCAATGACGGTGGGCGGCACGCAGGTGGGCGGCGGATGAGCGCCGCAGACAAAGAGACGGCGGAGCTCGTCGAGCTCGGCCAATCGGTCGTGGAGCGGGCGAGGGCGGCAGGCGCGGATGTCGCCGAAGCCAGCGCCCACAGCGGCTCGCACCTATCGGTGAAAGTGCGGATGCACGAGCCAGAGCTC
>JBATLA010000477.1:0-2697 GCA_049669945.1 Polyangiales bacterium
AGCGTAGGCTGCTTCAAGAGCACGGTCTCATTGACGAAGACACCCCAGCCGAAGCGAAACCTGAGCCCAAAGCGGAGCCGCAGGCGCCCGCTCCGGCGAAGGGGACTGCGAGCAAGAGGGCGCGGCCGAACTAGGTGCCGGTTGGAGGCGTCGTCGACGCCCGACTCGTCAAGCCTAAATTCGCTCTGCAAAATAGCGATAACGCCTTGGAATCACACAGGTTTGCGCGAAGGTAAGCGTTGACTTTCCGGCCGCGTTTTGCTATATAGATGACGTGCATGAGGTTTATTGCACGCCCGTCGACGATTGGAATTCCACCCGCCCGAAAAGCGCGGGTTTTCGTCGTTTTTGACCCGAAGGAGACTTAGCTCATGAGCTTCAGCGTAGGCGACAAAGCAGTGCACCCAGCGCACGGGGTGGCTGAAATCACGCAAATCGAAGAGCGATTGATCGGCTCCGACAAAATCGATTTCTACATCCTCAAGCTCGTCAACGGAAAGGCGGGCACGATTCGCGTCGCGATGAACGCGGTCGACCGTGTTGGCCTTCGTCAGGTCATGTCCCGCCGGGCCGCCAAGACTGTCCTCGAAGAGCTCAGCAAAGACGAAATGGCCGTCACCTCGCAGCCTTGGAATCGTCGCTACCGCGAGTACACCGAGATGCTCAAGAGTGGCTCCCCCATCAAAGTCGCCAAGGTGCTCCGCGACCTCGCCAAGGTTCGCTCCGACAAAGGCGAGCTCAGCTACGGCGAAAAGAAGCTCATGGAACAGGCTCGCAAGCTCCTCATCACCGAGCTAGCCCTCGCTCGCCGCGTCCGCGAGGAGACGATCGAGCGCGATATCGACAAGATTCTGCACTAGGGGACACGCTCCCCGGGCGCGAGTTGTTTCATTCCGGGCACTTGCGAACCCAACCGCGAAAACGCACCTTTCGCTGACGCTGCCCTAGCGCGCCCGCAAGCGCATTCTCAGGTCCTTGTCCACACGGAGGGTGACCGACGGCTTGAGCTCGAGCGACTGTCCCGGCAGCAGCTCGAAGTGGTAGGCGCGGATCAGCGTCGCGAGGAGCAGCACCGCCTCCATCATTGCGAAGTGGTTGCCGATGCAGATGCGCGGGCCTCCACCGAATGGGAAATACGCGTACTTGTGAATCTTCTGCGCGCGATCGGGAATCCAGCGGTCGGGGTCGAAGCGCAGGGGGTCGGCAAAACACTCTGGGCGGCGGTGCGTGACCCATTGCGAGAAGAGCAACGTGACGCCCTTCTCGAGCGTGTAGCCGCCGAGCTCGAAGTCCTCGAGTAACTGCCGGCCGATTGCGTACACCGGTGGGTACAGTCGCATCGATTCCTTGATGACGCGCTCGGTGTACGCCAGGCGCGTGTAGTCCTCGGAGGTCGCGCGCCGATCACCGAGGCTCGCAGAGGCTTCCTCGAACACCCTGGCCTCGATGTCGGGATGCTTGGACAAGAGGTAGAACGTGTGCCCGAGTGCGATGGACGTGGTCTCGTGGCCCGCCAAGAAGAGCGTGATGCATTCGTCGCGGAGCTGCTGGTTGCTCATGCCGCCGCCTTCTTCGTCTTGGGCCTGAAGAAGGGCGCTCAACAAATCGCCTCGATCCCGGCCATCCTTTCGACGGGCTTCAATCATGTCGACGACGATCCGGTCGACGTTCCTTGCGGCCTTACGAAATCGAAACATGCCGGGCGAAGGCCACCAGTCAGGAGGCTTGATGGGGTTCTCCAGGACTTTTGCGTAGTGGTCGCTGATCACGCTCAGTGCGTCACCAACTTCTCTGGCGGTGTCACGGACGTCCGTATCGAAAAGCGTACGCCCCACGACGTCCAGCGTGAGCTCTGCCATCGACTGGTGAATGTTGATCTCGTGTCCGTCGCCCCAGTCTGCGAGCGATCGGTGTGCTGCCGCAACCATCGCATCGCCATACGTTCGGATGCGCCTCGGGATGAAAGCATGCGCGACCAGCTTGCGTTGTCTGCGCCAGAGCCCGCCTTCGCTCGTCACCAGACCTCGTCCAAGCACGCGGTCTAGCTCTCGGGTGAAGCGGTCCTTGCGCATGGCGGTATGGCCCTGCGCCAGGCTTCGTTGGATAAGCTCGGGGTCCCGCACCAATACGTAGGGTTCGTAGAGTAGCGGCAGATTCGAGAGAGGACCGTAGTCGGACGCATCCATCATGCACCCGAGCGGATCGCTCATCATTCGCCGGAGGTTGCCGATTCTGAATCGGTTCGGAGGCCCCGGCGGCTTGACGTACCGGGTCATGGGAGATCAGCGGGCCGCCTTCTCGTCGTGTCCGGAGGTGCCAAAGCGCCGGGAGAGCTCGCCCAGCAAATCCCGAAGCGCGACCTTCCGAAGAACGAGCCCCACCAGCAGGTGGTAGATCACATCGCCGGCCTCCGATGCGACGCGTTGATCCGACTCGCCGATCAGCGCCTGGCCAAGCTCGGCGGCTTCCTCGCGCAGTTTCCCGTCGATCTTGGCCGCACCCTTGTCGAGCAATGACTTGGTGTAGCTCTTGTCGGAGTCAGAGGCCTTTCGAGCTTCGAGCGTGCGCTCGAGTCGTAGAAGGGTTGGTGCCGCGTCGCCGGCGCCCTCGACGAGGGTCCCGTTGGCATCGAGTCGCCGATAGAAGCAAGTCTCCTCACCCGTGTGACAAGAGGGTCCCGCGGGATCGACCATGTAG
>JBATLA010000478.1:0-5543 GCA_049669945.1 Polyangiales bacterium
CAGCGTGTCACGGGCGGCGTGCGAGCCGAGCTCGCGTTTCCGGTGTCCATCGACGTGCACGACCGCGTGAGCGTAGTCACCGGGGGCACGATCCCCCTCACCTTGATGTTCGCGAAGGGTGTCGACCCTTGGGGAATCATTCCCATCCTGGTGCGCATGGGAGTCGAGATCAACGCAGCACCCAAGGTGGCGCCGTTCTTCTTGTTCGAGCTCGGGCCGGGCGTTGGTGTTGGCAACGGCGGGGCGGACGTCGACTTCGCTTTTCGCATCTGGGTCGGAACGTCCTTCTGGTCGGTCCTCAGTAACTAGCCGTGAGAACCCGCAAGTCGTATTGAGCCCTCAACATGCGTCTGGCCGGTCGCGCACGCGCTGCCAGTGCATCTGGGCACGCGGGTCATTCGCGTGAAGCGCCGCTTCTAGAGGGTCTTTGTTCTGGCGATGCTCCCCGAGCAGTCCTCGACCGTCAAAGAGTCGTGCTTCGAACCCGTTGGCCCGAACCCGTTCGGTCGCGCGCGAAGAGCATGTAGATCGATGGGACGAAAAAGAGCGTGAAGATCGTGCCGATCGCCATGCCGCCGACGAGGACCAGGCCGATGCTGTTGCGGGCCTCGGCGCCTGGGCCGGTGACCAATGTGAGCGGGAAGTGACCGAAGACGGTCGCCGTCGTGGTCATCAGGATCGGGCGCAGACGAACGGCGGCAGCGTTTCGGACCGCCTCGAGCTTGGCTTGCCCTTCACGCTGGAGCTCGTTGGCGAACTCCACGATGAGAATCCCGTTCTTCGACACGAGGCCGATCAGGGTCACGAGCCCGACCTGCGAGTAGACGTTCAGCGTCGTGGTCCATCCGTCCGTCCAGTAGTGCATGTTCGGGTCGGGCATCTTCAAGAACGTGAACATCGAAGCGCCGAACATGGCAAGCGGTACGGAGCCGCCCAGGATGACGAGCGGATCGCGGAAGCTATTGAATTGCGCAGCCAGCACCAGGAAGATCAGGACCACTGCGAGTGCAAACGCGGGGACAAACTTGTTGCCTTCCTTCCGAAGCTGGCGTGACTCGCCTGTGTAGTCGACGCTGTACCCGCGCGGCAAGATGCTTGCGGCTTCGGTCTCCAAGAACGAGAGAGCTTCATCGAGCGGGCGAATCGCAACGCCGCTCAGCTTGACCGAGTTCAGCTGCTGAAAGCGATTGAGCGAGCGTGGAACCACGCGATCTTCGATCGTGGCAAAGGTGCCGAGAGCGATGAGGTCGCCGTCCGGCTTGGTGACGTAGACGTCTTGTAGTTGGTCTGCGTTGAGGCGCGCGGTTCGCTCGAGCTGCGGGATGACCTTGTAGCTCCGGCCCGAAATACTGAAGCGGTTGACGTAGTTGCCGCCCACCGCCGAACCGAGCTCCTGACCCACCGCCTGCAGGCTCAGGCCGAGCTCGGCCACCTTGTCCCGATCGAAGGTGATTTCGGATTCCGGTTGATCGATCTTCACGTCGATGAGTGGCGGGAAGGCGAACATTCCGCTCATCGCCGCTTTCTTTTGAAGCTCATTGACGAACTGGAGAATCTCACTCGGCTCGGCGGTTGACGCAACGATGAACTCCACTGGGAACTCACCGCCGCCGGGGAGTGCCGGCGGCAAGACAGGAAACGTCTGGATCCCGGGGATATCGTTGACTTCCGCGCCCACCAAGGGCATCAGCTCGAACGCCGTCCGCTCGCGCTCGTCCCAGGGCTTGAGACCCATTCCCCAAAACCCGCCGCTTGGCGTGGTGATCTGAAATGTGAACTCGGTCTCCGGGTAGCTCATGGCCAACTCGTGCACCGCCTCGACCGAGGGGGCGAGTTGCCCGAGTGTCGAGTTCGCTGGCGTATCGACGATGCCGAAGATGATGCCTTGATCCTCGTTGGGGGCGAGCTCGCGAGGCGACATGACGAACAAGACCACGGCCAGCCCGCTCAGAACGACCCAGGCTAGATAGATGGCCGGGCGGGCGTTGAGCGTCACATCCAGCACGCGCAAGTAGAGGTCCTTCAGGCGACCAAAGTCCCGATCGATGCGAGCGGCGAAACCGCGCTGGTTCTTCTCCTTGGGCAGGAACTGGGCCGACATGACCGGGGAGAGCGTGATGGCGACGATTCCGGAGATCAGGACGGCGCCCGCGAGGGTGAGCGCGAACTCGCGGAAGAGCGCCCCCGTCAATCCCCCCTGGAACGCGATCGGCGTGTAGACCGCAGCCAGCGTGATCGTCATTGCGATGACCGGTCCAACCAGCTCCCGCGCTCCCTTCAGCGCGGACTCGGTTCGGGTCATCCCTTCACGCAGATGCCGCTCGATGTTCTCGACCATGACGATGGCATCATCGACGACCAAGCCGACCGACAAGACGATCGCGAGGAGGGTCAGCAAGTTGATGGTGAAGCCGAACAGCTGCATCAGGAACACAGCGCCGATGAGCGAGATCGGGATGGCAACCACCGGCACGATGACCGCGCGGAAAGACCCCAAGAAGAGGAAAATGACGACGATGACGATGGCCAGCGTTTCGCTCAGGGTCGTGACGACTTCTCGGATCGCGCTGTCGATGTACTTGGTGGCGTCGTATGCGATCTCCGCGCGGAGCTGTTCGGGGAGCTCTTGGCGAATCGCGTCGAGCTCGGTGCGCACCCGCGCGATCACATCGAGCGCGTTGCTGTTGGGCAGCACCCATACACCGATGAAGACCGCGGTTGCACCCGTGAAGTTGACCTGATCGTCGTAACTCTCGGCTCCAAGGGCGATCTCGGCAATGTCCTCCAAGCGCACGATGACGTCGTCTTGTTCGCGAACGACGAGGCGCTTGAACTCCTCGACGGATTCGAGGTCGGTGTTGGTCGTCAGATTGACTTGGATGAGCGAGCCCTTGGTCTGGCCGACTGCCGCAAGGTAGTTGTTGGCCGCGAGCGCGTTGCGCACTTGCGCCGGGCCGACCTTGTGCGCCGCCATCCGCTCGGGTTTCAGCCAGATCCGCATGGCGAACGTGCGGGCGCCCAGGATCTCGGCGCGCTGCACACCATCGACCGCGGAAAGCCGTGGCTGAATCGCGCGGACTAGGTAGTCGGTGATCTCGTTTTGCTCGAGGAACTCGGAGGAGAAGCTCAAGTACGCGGAGGCGAACTGGCTATCGACAGAAACGACGTCGAGGACTGGGATTTCGGCTTCTGGCGGCAGGTCTCCTCGAACCTGATCGACCTTTGCACCGATTTCGGAAAGCGCGCGCACCGCGTCGTAGTTGAGGTCGAGGTTCGCGCGAATGACGGACACACCCTGGCGGCTTTCGGACGAGATGTAATCGATGCCATCTGCTGCGGCGATGGCCCGCTCGATGGGGGTCGTGATGAAACCGCGCACGAGCTCCGCATTGGCGCCGATGTAGGCCGTGGTGACCGTGATGGCCGCGTTCTCGCTGCGTGGGTACTGCCTCACCGTGAGCGAGCGAACGGCTTGCAGGCCGGCGATGACGATGACGAGATTGACGACTATCGCGATGACCGGGCGGCGGATGAACAGGTCGGTGATCTTCACGGTGCTTCCCGGGCGCGACTACTCGTTGGGCGGATTCGGATCGGTGTTGACTTCGGGCGCGAGGTCGTTGCGGATGGTGACTTCCATTCCGCTCTCAAGCTTGAACGCACCCGTCGAGACGACCACGTCGCCTGACTCGAGGCCCGAGACGACGGCGACGAAGTCCCCACGACGCTCCCCGAGGCGCACGAACACCTGCTCGGCGATTTGTTGTTTCTCGCCTGACTCGGTCTGTTGTTCCTTGATGACGTAGACGGAGTCGCCGTAAGGCGCGAACAAGACGGAGCTCGCGGGAATGGCCAGCAATTCGCGCGCCTCGGGCTGGACGACCGTCAAGTCGACGAACATGCCCGTGCGCAGCTTCCCGTCGGGGTTGTCGACGATTGCGCGCACGGCGAAGTTACGCGTGCCGATGTCCACCTCGGCGTCGATCACCTCGATCTTCCCCTCCCAGCTCATCGCCGGAAAGGCGTCGGACGTGATGGTCGCCGTGTGCCCGGGCTCGATTAGCGACAGCGCTTGTTGCGGCAGGGAGAAGTCGACGTAGATGGGGTCCGACGACTGAAGGGAGACGATGCGGGTGCCGGGCTGGAGAACCTCACCCAGATCCACCTGACGGATTCCGATGCGACCGGTGAACGGCGCGCGGATGGTCTTTCTCGCGATCACGGCTTTGACGTTGGCCACGTCTGCGGCGGCCTGGGTGGCCTTCGCCGCCGCGGCGTCGACGTCGGCAGCGCTGACCGCGCCGGCTGGAGGAAGATTCTTTCTGCGCTGGTAGTCGATGTCCGCCAGCTTGGCGCTCGCCACCGCCGAGGCGAGCTGCGCTCGTTCGATGGAGGTATCGAGCCGTACGAGTAAGTCACCCTGCTCGACCATCTGGCCGGACTTGAAGGCGATCTCGGTGATGGTCCCGGGAACCTCGCTGGCCACGGTCACGCCCTGCACCGCAACGACCGAGCCCACGGCGGTGAGCTCAGGCTTCCAGCTCAACTCACTGACCTCGGCAGTGGTCACGGCCTGCGCCGGCGGCACGAACGACTCGCCGGCCGCCATCATGGCGCGAATTTGCAGGGCCTTGATGCCGCCGAGGACGAGCACGAGCAGCACGATGACGCCTACTGCGACGACGATGGGTTTCTTGTTGCGTTTCATCGTGGATGCGAGAGGGGTGAGGCTCGGCGAAACGGTGCAGCAGCTGACCTAGCGCCCTCGCAGTTGGTGCACAACTCCCCCAGAGGCGGATTCGACTCCCCGTACGGGCCCGATCGGCCAAGAAAGCCCTAGGTTCATCGTGCCGAAAGACGAGCGTCCCGACTCGACGCGAGCAACTCGGCCAATGGAGGCAAGACGTCATGAAGAAGAACATCCTGATTGTGCTCACATCGCACGACCAGCTCGGCGATACGGGTAAGAAGACCGGATTCTGGTTGGAAGAGCTCGCCGCCCCCTTCTACGTGCTCAAGGAGGCCGGTGCCGCGCTCACGCTCGCGTCTCCGAAGGGCGGCCAGCCGCCGCTCGACCCGAAGAGCGACGAGGAGGGATTTCAGACGGACGCCACGCGACGCTTCAAGAACGACCCCGAGGCGCTGGCGCAGCTGGCCACCACTCAGAAGCTCTCGGACGTCGATGCTGCCGATTTCGACGCCGTGTTCTATCCGGGTGGTCACGGCCCTTTGTGGGATCTCGTGTCCGATGCTGACTCGCTCCGCCTCATCGAGGCCTTTTGGGCGAACGACAAGCCGGTCGCGACCGTCTGTCACGCGCCGGCGGTTCTGCTCAACGCCCGGGATGCGAGCGGCACGTTCCTCGTCCAGGGCAAGGAGGTGACGGGATTCACGAACACGGAGGAGGCGGCAGTCGAACTGACCAATGTGGTCCCGCTGCTGGTAGAAGACGCGCTGAAGGACCGCGGCGCCAGGTTCGCGCGGAAGGAGGACTGGACTCCCTTCGCACGGCAAGACGGTAACCTGATCACGGGGCAGAATCC
>JBATLA010000479.1:0-9449 GCA_049669945.1 Polyangiales bacterium
AGGGGCACGCGCGTCCAAGTGCTGCTCGGCATCGGGCCGGGTACGCCTGCCGAGCAATGGGCCCTTCCTCACCCACGAGACGTTCGTCTTCCGGCAAGAGTGGTGATCGTGGGGTCTGGCCCCGCAGGGCTCTTCTGCGCTTACGAGCTCGCACGACACGGCATCGCGAGCCGAATCGTCGATCGCGGGAAACGGGTACAGCCCCGACGTCGTGACATCGCGCTCCTCAATCGGGAGGGCAAAGTCGACGCCGACAGCAACTACTGCTTCGGAGAAGGCGGCGCAGGGACCTACAGCGACGGCAAGCTGTACACGAGGGCGCACAAGAGGGGCTCGGTTCGCGACGTGCTCGAGATCCTCGCGCTCCATGGTGCGCCCACCGCGATTCTGGAGGACGCGCGGCCGCACATTGGAAGCAACCGGCTGCCCAAGGTCGTCACCATGCTGCGTGAACGACTCGAACAGGTGGGCGTGGAGCTCCATTTCGAGGCCAAGCTCGAACGCATCGTCGTCGATGGTCAGGGCGCCGACCGGAAGGTGAGCGCGGTCGAGCTCGCCGATGGACGTTCGTTCGAAGCGGACGCCGTGGTCCTCGCCACGGGGCATTCCGCACGTGACGTGTACCAAATGCTTCACGAGATGAGCGTCGTGTTGGAGCCGAAGCCGTTCGCCATGGGCGTCCGGGTCGAGCATCCGCAGTCGCTGATCAACAAGATCCAGTACGGGCGCGACGTCGGGCATCCGGCCCTCCCGAGCGCCTACTATCGACTGGCCGCGACCGTCGAAGATCGCGGTGTGTTCAGCTTCTGCATGTGTCCGGGCGGTTGGATCGTCCCGGCAACCACCGAAGCCGGCGCCCAGGTTGTCAACGGCATGAGTCTGTCGAAGCGCGACTCACCATTCGCAAACTCAGGAATCGTTACGGCGATCGAACCCGCGGACTGGCAAGCGCATGGGTTCGAAGGACCGCTTGGTGGCGTCCACTTTCAGCAACAGGTTGAACGCGCGGCCTACGCCGCGGGCGGGGGAGCACTTCGTGCCCCGGCCACGATGATGAAAGATTTCCTCGCGCGACGAGGCTCGAGCGTAGCTCCCAAGAGCAGTTACAGACCGGGGCTCACCGCGACCAGCCTCGATGAGGTACTCGATTGCACCGGGCTTCGCATTTCGTCGCACATCCGTGGTGGCCTCGATGCCTTCGCCCGCCGCATGCCGGGCTTCCTGAGCGACGACGCGGTTCTGCTCGGCGTCGAATCACGCACGAGCTCACCGATCCGGATCCCTCGCGACCGCGAAACGCTCGAATCACCGGATGTCCGAGGTCTTTACCCATCGGGCGAGGGCGCCGGCTACGCGGGCGGAATCGTGAGCGCCGCCCTCGACGGCAAGCGTGTGGCAGCAGCTCTGCAACAGAAGTTGGCGGCCCTCGACCACACAAGCCGTTAGACAAGTGAGCCAATCTCGCATCAGCTTGCCCATTCGACAGGGCACGGGAGACTAGAGCTCATTGTGTGAACCAGACCTTAGACGGTCTGCGCCGCAACCGAACCAAAAAGGGGTCTCGATGAGCAAAGATCATAAGAGAACCGACCATAAGAATCAGCCGAAACTCACAACGAAAGAGAAGAAGGCCAAGAAGGCAGCCAAGGCCGCCAAGAACGCGGACAAAGAGGGACTAGGCATTCCGCACAGCTAGACGCCCGGCTCCCCCTCCTCGAGTTACCTGATTTCGCCTACTCGAAGACCCGAGAGCGTTTCCTCGTTTCCTGCGAGGGTCGAGATACCCTGGGTTTCCGTTGTCTCGACGATGTCGTTCTTTGCGCGTGAGCACGAGCGCCGAGTGCACTGCATGGGTGGGTGACGCCTGCGAAACGAAAGCGGTGCACCGTGATCGACGAATCGATCGACGACTCGCATGGTTGAGGGGTGGCTACTCATGAGCGAGTCCAGCGACCATGGGTCCGGGTAGCGACAGGCGCAGGATGCGTCCGATGACGCTGCTCAGTTGGCGTCGAAAGCTCCCCGTGTTGTAGGCTTGTTCGTAGCGCTCGCAGATCTCGCGCACCCTTGGAGCCATCTCGGGGTAGCGCGCAGCCGGGATGTCGGGAAAGAGGTGGTGCTCGATTTGGTGACTCAAGTGACCGGTGAGCACGTGCAGCCAGCGATTGCCCTCGATGTTCGCCGAGCCGTTTAGCTGGCGCACATACCATTGACCCCGGGTCTCGTTCTCGGTTTCGGCTTGGTCGTAGACGCGCACGCCCTCCGGGAAATGACCGCAGAAGATGACCGCAAAGGTCCAGAGGTTGCGGGTCCCGTTGGCGAGGAGGTTCCCGAGGAACACGCGGGGCGCGTTGACGAGCGCGAGTGCAGGGAAAAACGCGTAGTCCTTGAAGAGCTGCCACGCCGCTTTCGTGATGAATGGGCGCGCCCGCTTGCCGAGCTGCGCAGGCGTTTGCTTGCCGGAAAAGAGCTCGTCGATGCGGAGGTCGTGGGCACCCACGCCCCATTGGAAGAAGAGAGCGAGCAACGCGGCGACGATGGGCTGCGTGACGTGCACCGGTGTCCACCCCTGCTCGGGCGTAACTCGCAGAAATCCGTACCCGACGTCGCGGTCCTTGCCGAGGATGTTGGTGAAGGTGTGATGCTCGTAGTTGTGGGAGTGGCGCCAGTCGTCGCCGGTGCAGACGATGTCCCATTCATAGCGCTGCGAGTCGAGATCGGGGTCGCCGGTCCAGTCGTACTGGCCGTGCATGATGTTGTGTCCAATCTCCATGTTCTCGAGGATCTTCGAGAGGCCGAGGGCACTCGTACCCAGCACGAAGCTCACAGGTCCGAGACCGAAGTGCAGAAGCACTCTACCGGCCGCCTCGCTTCGATTCGCGGTGCGGATCACTTGGCGGATGTGCTCGAGGTCGCGCTCGCCCAGATCGGCAACGACTTCCTGTCGGAGCGTGTCGAGCTCGCGGCCGAACGCATCGGCCTGCTCGCGCGTTAGATTTTTGCTTTGGATGTTCATGAAGTTTCCTCTCAGAGGTCGAGCTCCAGATCGGAGCAGGGCATTGAAATACACAGTTGAATCTCTTCATCGGGCTCGCTCGAGACCTCGCCGGTGACGAGGTTCCGGACGGTGCCGCTTTGCTTGCGACACTTGCAGCTGTGGCAGATGCCGATGCGGCAGCCGTGGGCCGGGCGCTCGCCGGCACGCTCCAGCTGCTCGAGCAGACTGCCTTGGCCCTTCGCCACGACAGTCCGGTCCAAGCGCCTGAGCCGCACCTCCACGCCGTCGACCGAGTCCACGGGCGGCAAGAGCCGCAGCGCAGGGGTGAAGCGCTCGAGCTGGAGCCGCTCCGATGCGCCAACGCTCTCCCAGAGCCGCTCCGCCCGGTCCATGAGTGGCTTCGGGCCGCAAAGGAATGTCGAGCGCTCCGCGAAGTCGGGAACGAGCTCCGCAAAGTGCGCCTCGTCGAAGCCGCGTGGGGTCGAGGTGTCGTCGTCGAGGCACAAGACGAGGCGCAGGCCCGGGTGGCGTGCGGCCAGGTCCGCAAGCTCCTCGCCAAAGATGACATCGGCGCCGCTCCGCGCGTGGTGGACGAACACCAGGTCGACAATCCCTTCGGACATCGCCAGATCGCGCAGCATCGACATGACTGGGGTGATGCCGCTGCCGCCGCTCAGGAGCAGCAGCTTGCCGGGGGTCTGGGAGCCAAGGACGAAGTCGCCGCTCGGAGCGCCGAGCCGCAGCACCTGCCCGGCTTGCACGTTCTCATGAAGCCAGGTCGACACGCGGCCGTCCGGCACGCGCTTGACCGTGACGGAAACCAGCGCATCACCAGGAGCCGACGAGATCGAGTAGCAGCGACGTACGCGCACGCCGTCGATCTCCAATTCGACGGAGGTGTACTGCCCGGCCCTATGTCCTCGCCATGCGGCGTTGGGTCGCAGGACGAAGGTCCTGGTGTCTTCGGTCTCCTCGATGACCTCGACCACGCGGGCGCGAAGCTCGCCGAGCGAGCGGACGGGGTCTAGCTCGCCCATCCAGAACTCCGCCTGTCGGTCGAGGAACAAGCGCTCGGCCACGGCGCTTCCTGCGCTCCTCCAGACCGCTCCCATCTTTGACATCGAAACCATTGGTAACCTCCGCATCAGTAACTTACGATTACGTAACTTACGTTGCCGTAGATAATGGTCAATGTCTTTGTTTCGTAATAGTGAGAGTATATCGGCCAAGCATCCGTATCTCCTATCTTATTTACCGATAGCGTAACTTACGCATCCGTAGTATTTTCGACAGATGGGAAGTAGAAGCCGCCGTCTGCCCGCTTCGGAGCGTCGCGCTCAGCTCATCGAGGTGGGCCGCTCGGTGTTCGCCAAACACGGTTACGAGGGCACCTCGGTGGAGGAGATCGCCAAGCGCGCGAAGGTCTCGAAGCCCATCATCTACGAGCACTTTGGCGGCAAGGAGGGGCTCTACGCGGTCATCGTCGATCGCGAGATGGACTACGTCGTCCGCCGCATTAGCGAAGCCATCTCATCAGGCTCGCCGCGCGAGCGCGTCGAGCGCGCCTCGTTCGCGTTCCTGAGCTACGTGCGGGATCACCCCGACGGCTTCGCTGTGCTCTCCCAAGATTCCCCGCTCAGCTCATCGCGCGGCACCATCTCGAGCCTGCTCAACGACATGGCCGAGCGGGTCGGCGATGTGTTCGTCTCCGCGCTCAAGGAAGCCGGCTACGACACCAAGGCGGCCCCCATCTACGCCAACGCCCTAATCGGCATGGTCACCTTCGTCGGCACCTGGTGGACCGACGAACGTAAGCCCCCGATCGAAGAAGTCGCCAAACACATCAGCGCTCTGGCCTGGATGGGCCTACGCCATCTTCCCCAAAGCCCCAAACTCCAAGGGGACAAGCTCCCCTCGGGGGTACTCAAGCCCGAAGACGATACCCGGTCTTGAACATCCAACGCACCACAAAAAGGCATACGCCCAGGAAGAGCAGAATCATCCCGGCGCTCAGCGTGACACTCACGTCGGCCAGCCCGTAGAAACTCCATCGGAACGCGCTGATGAGATAGACCACGGGGTTGAGTAGGGTGACCTTCTGCCAAAACGGCGGGAGCATGTCGATGGAATAGAAGCTCCCACCCAGGAACGTGAGCGGCGTGACAATCATCATCGGAACGACCTGCAGTTTCTCGAAGCCGTCCGCCCAGACGCCGAGGATGAATCCAAAGAGGCTGAACGTGATCGCGGTGAGTGCCAGGAATCCGACCATCCAGAACGGATGCGCGATCTCGTAGTCGACGAAGAACCGCGCGGTCACCAAGATCAGCAGGCCGAGGACAATCGACTTGCTCGCGGCGGCTCCGACGTAGCCTAGGAGGATCTCCACGTACGAAATCGGCGCCGAGAGCACTTCGTAAATCGTACCTGAAAACCTCGGCATGTAGATGCCGAACGAGGCGTTCGAGATGCTCTGGTTCAGCAGCGAAAGCATCGTCAACCCAGGGACGATGAACGCGCCGTAGCTCACCCCGTCTATTTCGACCATGCGTGAACCAATCGCGGAGCCAAACACGATGAAGTAGAGCGAAGTCGAAAGCACTGGCGCGATGATGCTCTGCATCAGCGTGCGCCCCGTGCGCGCCATCTCGAACAAGTAGATCGCTCGAATCGAGTAGAAGCTCATCGTTCCTCGCTCACGAGGCTCACGAAGATCTCCTCGAGAGAGCTCTGGCTTGATTGGATATCCCTGAAATGCACGCCGTGCTCATGGAGCGTGCGCAAGAGCCCGGCAATCCCCGTGTGCTCCCCCTGCGCATCGAACGTATACGTGAGCTCGGCGCCGTCGTCCGAGAGCTCGAGCGGATGCCCGAGCAGCTCGTCCGGAATGCGGGCGAGGGCTGTCTGCAGGTAGAGCGTCAATTGCTTCCGCCCGAGCTTTTGCATGAGCCTGTCCGTCTCTTCCACCAAGATGAGCTCCCCTTTGCTCATTACGCCTATTCGGTCGGCCATCTCCTCTGCCTCTTCGATGTAGTGCGTGGTCAAGATGATGGTCACGCCACTGTCGCGGAGCCCACGAACCATCTCCCACATGTCTCGCCGGAGCTCCACGTCCACCCCCGCCGTCGGCTCATCGAGAAACAAAATCGCCGGCTCATGCGACAAGGCCTTCGCGATCATCACCCGTCGCTTCATTCCGCCGGACAGGTCCATGATCTTCGAGTCCTTCTTGTCCCAAAGCGAGAGCTGCCGCAGCAGCTTTTCGACGTGTGCGGGATTCGGAGCCTTGCCAAAAAGCCCTCGGCTGAAGCTCACGGTCGCCCACACACTTTCGAATGCGTCGGTAGATATCTCCTGTGGTACCAGGCCAATCATGGACCGCGCTGCTCGATACTCCGACACCACATCGTGCCCGTCGACCCGCACCACACCGGAAGTCGGATTCACAATCCCGCAGACGATACTGATGAGCGTGGTCTTCCCCGCTCCGTTCGGCCCCAAGAGCGCAAAGATCTCCCCGGGACGAATCTCGAGGTCGACATCCTCGAGCGCCTTGAACCCCGAGTCGTAGGTCTTACTCAGTTTCGCAACGGAAATGATCGGTTCCACAGGAAGCCTTCGGCGTCTGCTCTAGCACGGGCCCGAGGCTAGCGTTGCTAGACACCCCTCGATGATGTCCAAGCCCTCATCTACCAGCTCATCGGAGGCAGTGATGGGCACGAGGATTCGGATGCTGTTGCGATACATGCCGCAGGACAGAAGGATCAGACCGCGTTCGGCTGCGAGGCCGACGAGATTCTTGGTCAGCTCCGGGTCTGGAGCTCGCTCTCCATTCTCGTTTCGAAAGAGCTCCATAGCCACCATCGAACCGAGGCCACGCACGTCACCGATGGCGCTCGTCCGTCCAGCCATTTCGGTGAGGCGCTTCATCATGTGCTCACCGAGCGAGACGCTGCGCTCGAGGATGCCCTCTTCCTCGAAGACGTCGAGCACCGCGAGCGCTGCGGCACAGCCAAGCGGGCTTCCCGCATAGGTTCCGCCGAGTCCGCCCGGTGCGACGCTGTCCATCACATCCGCGCGTCCGACCACAGCCGATATCGGAAATCCGCCCGCGATGCTCTTGGCAAGCGTGATCAGGTCGGGAACGACGCCGCTGTGCTCGATCGCGAATACCTTGCCCGTCCGCCCTGCGCCCGCCTGTACCTCGTCGGCGATCAGCAGGATGCCATGTGCGTCGCAAATGGCCCTCAGCTCGCGCAAGAAATCAAACGGCGCCACGTAGAAGCCGCCCTCGCCTTGCACCGGTTCGATGATGATGGCTGCGACCCGGCTCGGATCGACGTCGCATCTGAAGATGTCGTGCAGCGCAGTGAGCGAACGCTCCGCCGTGATGCCGTGCAACGGGATCGGAAAAGGGGCGTGAAAGATCTCACCGGGCAGAGGGCCAAAGGCCGCCTTGTAGGGCTGCACCTTCCCGGTGAGCCCGAGGGTCATCATGGTGCGCCCGTGATAGCCCCCATGAAAGGCGATCAACGCCGAACGACCGGTGTGGGCACGCGCAATCTTCACCGCGTTCTCTACCGCCTCGGCACCGGACGTGAGAAAGAGGCTCTTCTTCGGCTGCGCGCCAGGAGCTAGTGAGTTGAGCCGTTCGGCAAGCGCGATGTACGGCTCGTAGGGCATCACCTGAAAGCAGGTGTGCGTGAAGCGCTCCATCTGGGCCCTGACGGCGGCCATCACCTTCGGATGCCGGTGCCCGGTGTTGAGGACCCCGATGCCACCGGCGAAATCGATGTAGCGCTTGCCCTCGACGTCCCAGACCTCGGCGTTCTCGGCGTTCTCGGCGAAGCGGGGATGCATGCTCGCGACACCGCGAGCCACTGCCTGGTTTCGCCGCGAAAGAAGATCGGAGTTCGTCGCCATCGCCATCGGGCTCCTTCGTTTACAGAGGTGTCATTCTCTTCAGGGGCTGATGCCCCCGATGCACAGGTATTTGATCTCGAGGTACTCCTCGATGCCGTACTTCGATCCCTCGCGGCCGATGCCCGACGATTTCACCCCCCCGAACGGCGCAATGGCGGTCGAGATGAGGCCCGTGTTGATGCCGACCATTCCGTACTCGAGCGCCTCAGCAATGCGCCAGACACGGGAGATGTCGCGGCTGTAGAGATAAGACGCGAGACCGTACTCGGTGTCGTTGGCCATCTGTACTGCTTCCTCTTCGGTCTCGAATCGAAAGAGCGGCGCCACAGGGCCGAAGGTTTCCTCGTGGGCCACGGCCATGGCTGGGGTGACGTCGGTGAGGACAGTTGGCTGAAAAAAGGTCCCGCCGAGCGCATGCCGGGCGCCGCCCGCGGCGACTTTCGCGCCCTTGCTGAGGGCGTCGGCTATCTGCGACTCGACCTTTTCGACTGCCGCCTCGTTGATCAGCGGCCCCTGGGCCACGCCCGCGTCGAGCCCGTTGCCGACTTTGAGCTGACCTCGAACCGCGTCGGCAAGCTTTCGGGCAAACTCCTCGTAGATGCCGTCCTGCACCAAAAACCGGTTGGTGCAGACGCAGGTCTGACCGGCATTGCGGTATTTCGACGCGATCGCGCCCTCGACGGCGGCATCGAGGTCGGCGTCGTCGAAGACGAGGAAGGGCGCATTGCCGCCGAGCTCGAGCGAGACCTTCTTGACCGTGCTCGCGCACTGCTCCATCAGCAGCTTTCCGACCGCGGTCGAGCCGGTGAAGCTGAGCTTTCGGACGATCGGGCTCGACGTCATCTCGCCACCGATCGCCTTCGCATCGCCGGTGACGACGCTCAGCACACCCGGCGGGATTCCGGCGCGGTCTGCGAGCTCGCAGAGCGCCAGCGCCGAATACGGGGTCTCTAGGGCCGGCTTGACGACCATCGTGCAACCGGCGGCCAGAGCCGCCCCGGCCTTGCGCGTAATCATCGCCGCCGGGAAATTCCACGGCGTGATCGCGACGCAGACGCCAATCGGCTGTTTGATCACCACGATCCGCTTGTCGGCCTGATGCTGGGGGATCACATCGCCGTATGCCCGCCGGCCCTCTTCGGCGAACCATTCGATGAACGAGGCTGCATAGGCGATCTCGCCTCGCGACTCCGGGAGCGGCTTGCCCTGCTCGGTCGTCATGATCAGCGCGAGGTCGTCCTGATTCGCCATCATCAGGTCGAACCAGGTCCGTAGCTTCGCGCCACGTTCCCTCGCCGGCAGCGCGCGCCATCCAGGAAGTGCGGCCTCTGCGGCCTGCAACGCGCTGCGCGTTTCCGCCGCACCGCAATCAGGAACGCTTCCGACGACCTCGCGATCGGCAGGGTTGGTCACCGGTACGGTGCGGCTGTTCTCGGCCTCCGTCCACTCGCCGTTCACGTAGCACCGCTGGCGAAAGAGCCGTGGATCGCTCAGATTCTGCACGAGGCGAGGCTACCGCAACCTTTGC
>JBATLA010000480.1:0-6075 GCA_049669945.1 Polyangiales bacterium
GGATGATGTAGCTGCACGGCACGATGAGCAGCATGATCATCGTGGCGGCGAGCACGCCGAAGCCGAGAGAGACCGCCATGGGCACGAGGAAGCGTGCTTGGACGGATGTCTCGATGATCATGGGCGCGAGGCCGAAGAAGGTCGTCAGTGAGGTCAGCAGGATCGGGCGGAAGCGCCGCGCCGCGCCCGCGATCACAGCTTCCCAAATGCCCATGCCCTCTTCGCGGTAGCGGTTGATCGCGACGATGAGGATGAGGGAGTCGTTTACGACGACGCCTGAGAGCGCGATGACGCCCATCATGCTCATCAGGCTGAGGCTGACGTTGTCCCAGAGGAACCAGCCCATGGCGACGTGGCCCCAGACCGCGCCGACCATGCCGAATGGAATGGCGGACATGACCAAAATCGGCTGCCCGTAGCTTCGGAAGACGACGGCGAGCGTCGAGTACATGACGATCAGGGCGAGCATGAAGCCCATCCCGAGGGCCCCCATCGTTTCAGCCTGCCGCTCCTGCTCGCCGCCGAGGCTGTAGGCGAGGCCCGGGATGTCCGCGAGGAGCTGCGGAAGCTCGCGCTCGCGGACCTGAGCAATGATTTCGTTCGCGTTGTCGTCCTCGGTGGCCACGTCTGCGGTGACGCTGATGTTGCGGCGCCCGTCGGTTCGTTTGATGACCGTGTAGGCCTGGCCGCGCTTGATGATGGCCGCTTGTGAGAGTGGCATCTCGCCGCCGCCGGGGGTCCGAACGACGAGCTCCTCCACGTTGTACAGCGACTGGCGCTCGTCGAGCGGCAATCGAACGTACACGCGAACCTCGTCGCGCCCGCGCTGTTGGCGGACGGCTTCACTGCCGAAGAAGGCCCCGCGGACCTGCCGCGCGAGCTCGAACTCGGTGAGCCCTCGGGCCTGCGCCGCTTCGGTCAGGCGAAAATCGATCTGCTCTTTGCCCTTCGTCACGCCGCTGTCGATGTCGCTCAATCCACTGTAGCTGGTGATTTCGCCGGCGAGGCGCTCCGCGGCGCCTTCGAGCGTCGGAACGTCGTCGTGGATGAGCTGGATGTCGATCGGCTTTCCAGTCTGGACACCGACCTCGTATGCGAACGTCAAAGAATCGATGCCCGGGACCTCGCCGATCTCCGCTCGCCAGCGCTGGACGAACTGCTGTGTGTTGATCTGGCGCTCCGCCGGATCGACGAGGTAGGTCATCACCGTCGCGTAGTGACTCCCTTCAGACATCGCCGGGCCGTCCGGGCTGGACTCCAGTGCCGAGAGCGCCCCCACCTCCTTGTACAACCCTCTCGAAATCGTCGGGATCTCACTCTGCGCGTCCTGCTCGTCGATGATGGATTGGGCGACGCCTGCGATCTTGTCGGCGATCCGTTCAGTCTCGGAGACAGGCGTGCCGACGGGCATCTTGAGGTGCGCCGTGATCAAGTCGCCTTCGACCTTTGGCAGGAACGTGAAGGGAATCCGGCCGGCGACGTAGCCGGCGGTCGCGAAGAGGGCGGCCATTCCTGCCGCAATCGTGAAGTAGCGCCACTTGAGCGCCTTTTCGAGGATGGGCACATAGGTGTGTTGGATGTGGTGCTGAAGCCGGTGCGGCACGCCGAGCTTAGCGATCCACTCCATGAGCAACAGGTATGGTGACAGCACGACGCGCAGCCACCATGGCATCGGGTGCGAGAGGTGTGCCGGCAGAATCAGCAGCGACTCGACCAACGAGATCAGCAGGACGGAGATGACGACGATTGGAATGACGCGGAAGAACTTGCCCATGACACCCGGCACCGCGAGCATCGGGGCGAAGGCAAAGCAGCTCGTGAGAATCGCGAAGATGACGGGTTGGGAGACTTCCTTGGCGCCGCCGATTGCGGCTTCGAGCCGGCCTTTGCCATCCGTCCTTTGTTTGTGGACCGCCTCGCCGACGACGATGGCATCGTCGACGACCATGCCGAGCGTGATGATGAACGCGAAGAGCGAGATCATGTTGATCGACACGTCGGTGACGGGGAAGAACAGCAACGAGCCGCAGAATGAGATCGGGATGCCGAGGGTCACCCAAAACGCGAGGCGCCCTTCGAGGAACAGTCCGAGCGTCAGGAGCACGAGGATCAAGCCGATCCGCGCGTTGTTGATCAGCAGGTCGAGGCGGCCTTCGTACATCTCCGCAGTGTCGAACCACGTGGCGGCGTAGAGTCCTTCGGGTAGCTGATCCTCGAGGGATTGGACGTATTCCTTCGCGGCCGCGGAGACGGTGAGGGGGGTCTCCGAGCCGACGCGGAACACGTTGACCATGACGGCGCGCTTGCCGTTGAAGGTGGCTTCCTTGTCGATCTCCCGAAAGCCGTCCTTCACGACCGCGATGTCACGGACGCGAACCTGGGAGCCGTCCGACGGACTTCGGAGGATGATCTCACCGAACTCGTCACCGCGATCCCGTCGTTCCGTCGTGCGGAGCAGCACCTCGCCAGCGTTGGTCTTGACGCCGCCGCCCGGGAGATCAATCGAGGCCGCCCGGACGCGGGCCGCGACTTCGTCCAGCGTGAGCCCGTGCTTGCGGAGCTGCGCTTGAGGGACTTCGATGCTGATTTCGAGGGGACGAATGCCGGAAAGCTCGACGTACGTGATGCGAGGGTCGCGCAGCAAGTCCCGCCGGCTGTTCTCGGCGACGGCCCGGAGCGTGGCCTCATCGACGTCGCCGTAGAGCACCAGCGAAATGACCTGCTGGCGGTTCGAGATCAGGCTCACGGTGGGGCGTTCGACGTCTTCGGGAAAGGAGGTGATGCGGTCGATGGCACTCTTGACGTCGTTGAGCCCCCGATCTTTGTCTGCTCCGAGGAGAAGCTCGACGTTGACCGTGCCCATGCCTTCCATGGCCGTGGAGGTCACCTTCTTGACGCCGTCGACCCCACGAACCGCCTCCTCGACGGCCAAAATGACCGCTTGCTCGACTTCGGCAGGGCTTGCGCCGGGGTAGGTGATCTGGGTCGAAACGATGTCCATTTCGACCTCGGGGAACACCTCCTGCTTGATGCCGGAGGCGAGCGTCACCAGGCCGCCGACGATCAAGATGAGCATCAGCACGTTGGCCGCAACGCGGTTCTTCGCCATCCAGGCGATCGGCCCGTGCTCTTTGTCGGGATCGAACTGCGTGTCTTCGCTCATGGGATCGCTTCGGCCTCAGGATCGTCCGGCTGCGGCGACGGGTCGACCGAGCGCAGGAGCATGTTGGGAATCGGCGTTGCGATGCGACTGATCACGACGCGTTCGTTGGGCTGAAGGCCACCGGTCACCAGGACCGCATCTGGCTCGCTCCAGGCGATGTCCACCTCCCTGATTTCGAGCAGGTTGCGATCGTTCATGACATAGACGTTGCGGCCGTTGCGCAAGGCGACTCTGGGTACCCGAATCGCGTTGCTGATAGGCAGGGCTTCTGTCGCAACGTCGACGAAGGAGCCGAGAAGCAAGGGGAGCTCGCCCTTTTCGCCAAGGGGGTTCTCGATGCGAACGAGAATGCGGGCCATTGCTCCGCCGGGATCGAGATCGGGGAGCTGGCGGATCACTTCGCCCTGCCGCTCGATGTTGCCTTGGCCGACACGTTGGATGATCGTGGCGGGCGAGCCGGGCTCGTCTTCGGTGCGCGCGTGGATCGTCCGCAGGGAGGCCACGGGAACAGAAACCTGAACTCGGTACTCGTCGGTGCCGACGAGCCGCGCGACCATGGTTTGCGGGCTGATCAGCTGCCCGAGGTCGACGTTCTCGGTGACCACCATGGCGTTGAATGGCGCACGGAGCGTTGTGCGCTGCAAGTCGAGCTCGGCCTTCTTGAGGGTGCTCTCGGCCGCCTTGAGGGCCAGCTTGGTCGCTTCGAGCTGAGGCTCGCGCTGCGCGAGCGCGCGCTGCTCGTCCGATGCGTCCATCTTGCCAAAGCTGTCCCACTCACGCTTCGCGACCTCGCCACGCCGCTTTTCGAGCGTGTACTCGAGGCGCGCCCGCCGGACTTCCGAGCGGAACGACTCGACCGCGAGCTGGTAGTCGCGGCTGTCGACCTTGACGATGGGCTGGCCCTTCTTGAATCGACCGCCCGGAACGAGCTCACCGCTTTGCCAGGTCACGCGGCCGCCGACTTCTGTCTGGAGCATGACCTCCATGGCGGGGACGACGGTGCCCTTGGCAAGCAAGTCGACCTCGTGGCGGCTGGTGCCGATTTGAATGACCTCGACCAGCGTTCCTTCGAGCGGTTTGTCCGCGCGAGGAGGCTCTTCCTTGGTCGCGATCAAGACGCCCGCAATGGCCACAGCAGCCACGATGACGCCGATCGACAGCACCCACTTCATGCGACGCTCGTTGCGCTTACTCATCTTCTGGCTCCCCAAATTCCTCGGGCCAAGCGCCGCCTAGCGCCCGATAGAGCTGAACGCGATAGGAGACCAGTTGCCGGCGGGCGGCGACGAGTTGGAGCTCGGAGCGCTGACGCGTGGCGAGCGCGGTCAACACGGGCAGGAAGTCGCTCAGGCCAGCGCGGTATCGATCCCGTGTCGCTTCGAGGGTGACGTTGGCGAGGCGGAACTCGTCCTCGAGGTACTGAATGCGGAGTCGCTCTTGCCGCTCGAGCACGAGGGTGCTTTCGACCTCGATCAGGCCTGTGAGGATTGTTTCGGAGTACAGCTCAGCAAGCTGGCTGAGCACCTCGCGCTGAGCCTTGATCGCCGACCAGCCCGCGATGCCGTCGAAAATCGGGACCGAGAACCGGCCTCCGGCTTGCCATTGCCAGCCGAACACTTTCTCCTCTGGACTCACAGAGGTCTCCGCGTTGAGCCAAGTGTAGTCTGGTCTGAATTCGAGCGTGATCGTCGGGAGCCGTGCACCGACCGTCGCGGCCACTCGGCGGTCTTCGGCCTCGACTCGTTTCTGAACCGCCTTGATGTCCGGTCGTGCTTGCAGCAGGCTAGCCGGCGCCTCGATGTCGGGCGTCGGGCCGATCTCGGGAAGGACTTTGCCGTCGACGGGGAAGGGTCTTCCCGGCGCCTCCCCCAGCAGAACCGAAAGGCGCTGATCGGTGAGATCGATCTGAGCGTCCGCGAGCGCGAGAAGTGCGCGCTGGCTTGCGACCCGCTGTCGCTGCTGGTGAACATCTACGGCCGAGTTCAGCCCCTCGCGGTAGCGAAGCTCGACGAGCTCGAGAAAGCGAAGGTCGGTCTCGAGTTGCTCCTTCACGACTGCGACCTCGATCCGCGCGTTGATCGAATCGAACCACGCTTCCGCGACCTCAGCCGAGATGGTGATGGCCAGCGCCTCTTGATCGAGTCGGGCGGCCTCGGCATCGAGCTTTGCTCCTTGGTGTTCCCTGGCGCGACGCGCGAACATATCGACTTCGTACGAGACGGGGATGGATCCGGTTGCCCGTTGTGATCGGATTTCACCCAGACCTGCGAAAAGCTGCTTGCCGATCAAGTATTCGCCGGTGAGCTGGATTTGAGGCATCCGCGCGGCACGAACCTGGTTTGCGATGTAACGGGCCTGATTCACCCTCGCCCAGCCAGCGCGGACGGTTTGGTTGCGGCGAAGGGCTTCGTCGATCAACGCACTGAGCGTCGGGTCCTCCATCTGTCGCCACCAGCGCGCGTCTCGAACGGGCTCCTCCGCGTCCGGCGCTTTGGGTGGGGGAGGGACTTCCTGCCCTTCCGATTCTGAGTAAGTCGTCGGGACTTCGATGTTGGGCTCGATGTCCGTGTTCTTCTTGTAGTTGCACCCGACGGCGAGCACCGAAATCAGCAGGACGACAATCTTGCCTCGCATCATAAAGCCCCTTCGCTAGCGAGTGCCCTAAGCACGCTGTCGACGTGTAGGGGCACGAGCTGCTGCAAATCTACTGGCACTGGAACGCGTTGCTGCATGGCCTCTCGGTTGAGGCCGACCAGCACGACGCCGAGAAAACTGATCCATATCTGAATGGCCTGCGGAAAGACGTCGATGTCTTGCCGGATGCTTCCATCTGCTTGGCCGCGTTGCAACGACGTCGCGACGAGCGAAAGCATCTGGCCGACGCGACCGCGATAGGTCTGGAACGCCTCCGT
>JBATLA010000481.1:0-7801 GCA_049669945.1 Polyangiales bacterium
CCAGATGGCCGACCTAGGTGGCCCCCTGCTGATCACGGCCCTCATCGGGGTGGTCAACCTCGCCATCTATGAGACATGGCGCTGGTGGAAAAAGCGCCGCGCCGCGCCGAAGCTGATCTGGGCCGTCACGGCGGCGGCCGCCCTCTTTTCGATGGTCTATGGCGTCGTCAGAGTCGCTCAGATCGAGACGCGCATGGCCGACGCGCCGGTGCTTCGCCTCGGGATCGTCCAAGTCAATATGGGCATCTTTGCAAAGTGGGACGAAGCCGTAGAAGGTCACCGTCGCCACCTCGAACAAAGCCACCAGCTCGAAGACGCGGGCGAGCTCGATCTGATCGTGTGGCCCGAGTCTGCGTACGTCTCGAGCCTGCCGCGCAAGCTCCCCTTGAACGTCGACCGGGTTCGCCGCGGACTCACTACGCCCATGCTCTTCGGAGGTGTTTCAACGGAGCTCGTCGACGGCGAGCGCAAGATCTACAACACGGTCTTTGCGGCGGATGCCGATGGCATGGTGCGTTCGACCTACGACAAAACGTATCTACTGATGTTCGGTGAGTACCTGCCGTTCGGCGAGACCTTTCCGATCCTGTATGAGCTCTCTCCAAACAGTGGAAAGTTCACCGCCGGCAGTCACGTTCGGCCCGTCACCTTGGGTGAATGGCGGATCTCGACGCCGGTTTGCTACGAAGACATCCTGGCGCGCTTCACCCGGAAGATGGTCCGAGAAGCCAAGCCGCATGTGCTAATCAATCTCACGAACGACGCCTGGTTTGGCGACACGCAGGAGCCCTGGATTCACCTGCTGCTCTCGAAGTACCGAGCGATCGAACACCGTCGATACCTAGTCCGCTCCACGAACAGTGGTGTGAGCGCCGTGGTCGATCCGCTCGGTCGCGTCGTCGCTGAGAGCGGCCTGCTCACCCGAGAGAACCTTCGGATCGATGTACACATGCTAGACCAGGACACGGTCTACACGATGCTTGGGGACTGGCCGGGATTGCTCTCGCTGCTGGCGATCGGCTGGATGTTCATTCGTCGCCGAGACGCGGCGCGATGAGAAGCCGGTAGTTGCCTTCTTCGTCGGCTACCGTCTCGGCGACCTGCACCGGACGCTTGGATGTTCCATCGTCCGCGAGCACGTAGGCGCGGATCAGTGCGCCCGGCACGCCGTTGCCGTCACTGGCTCGAACCAGGCCTTCGACAGGGAGCGGAGGATCGAGCCGATAGGTGCGTGCGAGGTCATTGTCCATCGCGAGAGCCGGCTCGACCAGCCACGCGTAGCCGGTCTCGGACGGGACCTTGATGTGCATGTCGTAGAGTCCGAGGTCCATGCCCATCGTGAAGCCGCCCTGCGAATTGGACACGGCTTCCTGCGAGCGGTGCATGGAACCGAGCGTGCTGTTCAATCGCGCGCGCGCCAGCACCGGAACACCCGCCGCCGCCTCTTCGTTGAAGGTCCTCACCCAGCCGAAGAGCTCCACCTTCGACGGGACGACCAGCACCTCGGCCACGCTGACCTCTTCCCCGACGAGTGCTTCGGATGACAAGACGCCCCAACTGCTGCTCGAGTCGTCCGGCGGCGTTACGGTGATCGAATAGAAGCCCGAGAGAAGCTCGGCGCCAAAGGTGCCGTCATCGTTTGTCGTCGCCGAACCGCTAAACGAGCCGCTCAGACCGAGCTCGCTGTAGTCGAAGACGCTGCTCGAGAGGAACCGCACCGTCGCGTCCGGAACTGGGGCTCCCGCTTGGTCGCGTACACTGCCGGTGAACCACACCGGGTCGAGTCTCGGAATCCGTACGACCTTTCTGTCAGGGTCACCGGCGAACGCGACGTCCGGGTCGATCGATACCGCCGGAAACGGCTCTGCTCCCGCACTCGAGGTGACGCGAATGAGATAGTCCGGCGTTTCGTCGCCGATGCGAATGGCGAACCGGCCCCAAGCGTCGGTCTCGCCGATCGAAGAGACGACACGGCCAGTCACCTCGTCAATGGCGCGGACTTGCAGTCCAGGCTCGGCGAGCTCGATCTCGCCGTCGAAGCTCGCGACGTCGGCGGCGAGCGTGCAGTTGGTCTTGCGACTAGCACTGCACTCCGTCGCGAGGTCGGCGGGGAACGAGATGTCGAATCGGAATGGGTCGGCGGGGTCGCCACCTTCGACGGTGGCTTCGAGGTAGAGCGGCGGCAAGCTTCGGATCGCGGGCGCGGAGGTGTCCGTCGGTGACGTGACCATGTCGCTCGTCGGAATCACGATTACGTCGTACATCTCGCCCGCAACGAGGACCGTGCTGAAATCGTAGCCGTCGAGCCCAGGGCCTCCGACAGGCTCGCGCAAGGTGTCGACCTCGACGGGGACCGGTGCAAGCGGCTCCACCGCACTCCTCATGCGGCGCACGAAGCGCAATGTGGCCGGAACGCGAAGCCCATCCCACCAGACCGTGCCACGGACCTCGCGCGTCGCAGGCAGGACCAAGTCGCGCGCGTTGGACCCCGTGAAGGGCTCCGAGTCAAAGGCCCAACTCGCGGGAATCGCGCGCTGCGCCTCCGACGCGCTTCCCACGACCTCGATCGCGACCTCGACCGTTGCGCCCGAGACGTCGATGCAGATGTTTCCATCGCACACCCCGGCCGCGCAGTCCGCGTCGCCGCCGCAACGATTGTCCACCGTTTCCAGGGAAGTCGCCGACTCGAAGCTGCAGCCCGCAAGCAATAGGAGCACGATGGCAAGCCGTTCGGTCATCGGCACTCCGTCGTGATCACGGGGAAGTCGGCGTCCGTGACTCGGATCCACCACGTGACGCCGTCAACGTCGCCTTCTTCCAACGGGCGGCGTGGCTCGACGGGGCTGGCGAAGTTGCCGGATACGACGAGCTCGACCTTGTGACACACACCAGCGGGAGTGAGCAGGTCGTATGGAATTGTGAACGTCCGAAAACGCTCCACTTCGCCCGTCGGATCGATCTCGCCCTGGTCGATCGGGGGGTCGTTCCCTGGAGGCGTTGGCGAGTCGACGAAGATTCGATACTCCAGGGTCTGGTCGATGTTCGGATCGCGGACGATCACCTCGAGCGGCAGCTCCGGCTCTTCTACGGGATCGTCGAGATTGAGGTCTCCGATGTCGCGAAGCGGGTACTCGGCGGTCGGCTGACTGATGATCGAAGGAGGAAAGTTCTCCTCCGGGGAGAACGTGATCGGATCCGTAGTCACGCAGCCCACGGCGGCGAAGCTCATGGCTAGCACCATGCATGAAAGAAAGGAGAGCATCCCGGAAGAATTGAAAGCAAAGGTCATGCCGTGGCTCCGATGCCAAAAAACCAAGGGTTTCTGACACTATTCCACGAAATCAGGAGGACCCCTATGACATTAATGTCAGCTCTCGGCAGGCCCACCAGGCTCCGGGGCGTCCGGCTCGCGCTCCAGATAGCGGAATACCGTACGTGGATCGACCCCTAGGTCCCGGGCCGTGCGGGTTCGATTGCCACCGTTGCGCTCCAAGACCTCGAGGATGTAGCTGCGGGTGAAGTCCTCCCGAGCTTGGGTCAGAGGAACCACGGCACGCTGCTGGTCGCCGCCGAGATCGAGGTCGTCGGGGCCGATCAGGGTCTTGTCCGCGAGCACGATCGCCTTCTTGATGCGGTTCTCGAGTTGTCGGACGTTGCCCGGCCAATCGTAGTTGCGCATCGCTTCGAACGCCTTCGGCGTGAAGCCCTTCACGTTCGCGCCGAACTCCGCGGCGTACTTGTTGAGGAGGAACTTCGCAAGGATCGCGATGTCGTCGCCTCGCTCTCGAAGCGGCGGCAGATGCAAGTTCACGACGTTGAGGCGATAGTAGAGATCCTCTCGGAACGTCCCTTCTTTGATCGACGTTTCGAGGTCGCGGTTCGTCGCTGCAAGGATCCGAATGTCGACCGATTCCGGTTTGGTGTCGCCGACTTTGACGATGACCCGCTCTTGCAGGGCGCGCAGGAGCTTCACCTGAAGGGACAGCGGCATCTCCCCGATCTCGTCGAGGAAGAGCGTGCCCCCATGCGCCGCCTGGAAACTTCCTTGCCGCGTCGACACCGCGCCGGTGAACGCGCCTCGGACGTGGCCGAACAGCTCCGACTCCATCAGATTCTCGGGGATTGCCCCGCAGTTCACGACGATGAACGGCCCATCGACGCGATTGGACCTTCGGTGCACCTCCCGCGCGAAGAGCTCCTTGCCAGTGCCCGTCTCGCCGGTGATCAACACGTTGATGTCCGCCGTCGCGACCTTCTCGACACGCCGAAACACGAGCTGCAAGCTCGGACAGCTCCCAATGATGTCGCCAAAGCGCTGCGCTTCGAGCTCCTCGGCAATCCGATCACGGTCGGTCGTGAGCTGATTGAGCAGAATGGCATTCTGCAATATCAGCGACGCCTGCCCTGCGAAAACCGAGAGGACCTCGAGACTTGTCTGCTCGAACAGACTGACGACGTTGTCGTTGCCGACGTAAATCAACCCGAGGAGCTGACCCTGCACGATGAGCGGCGCGACCATGACCGAGCTGAGCTGCAGGTTGAGGACGCTTTGGCTCGAATTGAACATCGTATCGTTGACCGCGTCGCTGACGATCAGAGGCTGCCGGGTATCGATGCACTTGCGAAGAATGCTGTCGGAGAGCTGGGTGACGGCGTCGGGGATCGTCTCGCGTTCGACATTGCGCGCCGCAGCGATCTCGGTGTCGCCGTCGCGAAGCAAGATCACGAAGCCTTTGTTCGCGTGGACGACCTCGATGACAGCGTCGAGCAGCGCCTCAATCTGATCGGGGATGGTGCGAATCTCGAGAAGCCTGCGATTGAAATCGCTCAGCTTCATCATTCCTTCGATCTCCGATGTCTGCGACTGCTCTTCGAGCGGCGCGGCGTCCCGGTTGGCCGTTTCGTCGTAGAGTGAGAACACGAGCTCGACCTCGCCAAGGGTGAGCTTGTCGTTGTGAAAGACCTTCGACTTCTTCTTTCTCTTGCCGTTGACGAAGACCGTGGCTTCGGGATCGACCGGAGTGATCGAGAAGTCACGGCCGTCGAACACCACCTGGGCGTGGTGCGGCTCGAGCGAACCGGCATCGATTGCCACATCATTGGCCCCAGCCTTGCCAATCGACGTCACGCGCTTGTAAATTCCAAACACGCGGGGCCGGCCCTGCGGCACCATCCACTTGAGGCTCGGCATACGCCGGGGACCATAACAGACGGGACTCGCACTGGCACTGACGCTGGCGCTGGCACCGACGCTGGCACCTCTCAAGACTTGCGGGGTGCGAGCCGGAACGGCGAAGCCCGGCGCGAATGCGCCGCCAAGGCATTGCAACGCAATGCCGCGGAGGGAGGATTACGCGGTGGGGGTGGGTGGCTTGGATATGACCAAACCAAACCAGCTAGCCCACACAGCAACCACGCCCCTACTAGCTCAAATACGGCCCTGCGATGTAGTTCGAGAGCTCCCGAACCTCTAGGCGTAGATTACGCTGGGTGGCCTTGGTGACATCGCCGATCGACACGAGCCCGAGGAGCGTTTCGCCCTCCATGACCGGCACGTGGCGACAACGACGCTCGGTCATCAGCCGCATCAGGTCGAGCAGGGTTTGGTCGGGCGAAGCCGTGTGAAGACGCGTGGTCATGACATCACGAACGAGCGTTTGACGCGGGTCGCGATGGGCGGCGACGACACGCACCAGAACGTCGCGTTCAGAGAAGATCCCTACAGGGGAACCGCCCTCGATCACCAGCACCGATCCGACGTGATGATCATTCATGACGTTGACCGCATCGATCACCGTCGCCAGGGGTCCGACGGAGTACACGCCGTCCCCTTTTCTCCTAAGAACGTCGCGTATTCTCGTGTTCAACAATGCCAGACCTCGCTTTTCGACGATTATACAATCATCGCTGGATTTGGGAAGCCTATTGTTGTGATCTGTAAAATCACACACCGATGATCGGCTTGTCACCCCTTGTGGACTAGATTTTTTCGTCGCGGCTGGGCACTCTGAAAGCTCAATGGGACATGCCAAGGCACAGCAAGATCGACGCTCGAACCATCGCGTTGATCTCGACGGCCGCGCAGTCCTTTTTCAGCGAGGCGATCACGTCGGGCAGTACACGCTCGAAAATATCTCGGCGGGCGGCGCGTTCATCTCCGGCACACGTGACCTGCGACCCGGCCACCTCGTACATGTCTTGATCGACTTTGCGAGCGGAGTTGAGACGATGAGCCTGACCGGCTCGGTCCGCCGCGTACGTGAACGTGGGAACGAGAACGGGAACGCGATCGAGAACGGGAACACCGTCGGTCTCGCGATCTCCTTCCCAGTGTTGTCGGCCGATCAAGAAGACGCGATCCACGACGCTGTGGTGCGAACGTTGGTCCGCCGCGATGCCACATCCGAACGACTTCCGCTCTTGGTTTTCGAGCCAAGGCGACGCGTGCGCGAAGAGATCGAATCGGAGATCCGAAGCTTCGGGCTCCCTGTGCTTGCTGTCGACTCACTCGCAGAAGCAGTGAGCGAGCTCGAAGGAGAAGAGACCCAGTATGCAGGGCTCGTGATTCATTCGGTCACGAACGACGCTCGCGCGATGGAAGTCGTCGAGTTCTTCACACGCTCGGACACCCTCAAGACGATCATCCTGCCCGAGCCCGACGGCACCCTTCCCCAACGAGCCCAACGGCTCGCGAAGCTGCCGCAGGTCACGGTCCCACGCATGTGGAGCCGCTCCGAGCTCCTCCGTGCATTGACCGACTAAAACGCGTCAAACGGCACGATTTCGACCGAAGAAACTCCAGGGAGCGCCTCGAACGAAGGGGCCACCTCGGCGGCGGTGGCGACCACGACGATGGTGAGGTCACTCGGCGAAATCCGGGCTTGGGTCGCTTCGTTGGCCTCTGCGTGCGTGACCCCGCCAATCAACAGATCATGGTCGTCGACGTAGCGTCTCGGAATACCCAAGAGCTTGACGTCGAGCATGGCCTCGAGTCGCTTCGAAGGCGTGTCTCGATCGAAACAGTGGCCGTTGATCAGGTACTGCTGCGCAAACCTGAGCTCGGCGCGCTTGATCCCACGGTCGACCCAACGCTCGAGGAGCTCGAGCTGGAGCGCCGCGCAGTCAGCGGAGTACTCGGCGGCAGGCGCCGTCCACATGTACCAGGCGTCGCGGCGAGCGGAATGCAAAAGGCGACTGTAGGCCCCGTAGCTCCAACCGCGTACTCCACGCACCTCTTGCATCAACGGACCGCTGAACGTTCCCCCAAACGCCGTGTTTGAAACGATCAGCGGGAATAGCTTCGGATCGCGGGTACGCGTGCCGAGCGTTCCGATGAAGAGCTGCGTCTGCATGCGTTCAGGCTTGTCGACGATGACGACATGCCGTCCACGGCGAGCCCGCGTGGGCGGCAGCATCGCGTCGTTCCTCTTGAAATTCGAAAGCCGCGGGAAATGAGCCGCGACCAACGAGCGCGCATCATGCTCGGTGACATCCCCGGCCATACCAACCACGAACTCACCCTTCGCGATGTGTCGACGGTAGAACTCTCGTACTCGTTCCACGGTGATTCGATCGAGGCTGGCTTCGGTGCCCCCCAACGTGCGCCCGTACGGATGCGACCCGAACAAGGCTCTGCGAAATTTGAGTGCACCCAAGGTTTGATCGTCGTCGAGACGCGCGGTGAGGGACGCCCGCGCTTGGCGCACGAGCTTGGCGAAGTCTCGCTCGCGCAAGGCGGGGCGCCAAACCATGCGACCGAGGAGGCTGACGAGCGGCTCGAGGTTGCGCCGAAGGACCGTTG
>JBATLA010000482.1:0-2686 GCA_049669945.1 Polyangiales bacterium
GACATCGAGTGTTCCAGCTTCGTTTGCAATGCCGCCGCCGCTCTGACCCGCGAAGTTGTCCGCCACGGTGGTATCAGAGAGCATGAGCGTTTCGAAGTTCAGAAGGCCGCCACCGTCGAAGCCAGCGGAGTTCCCAGAGATGGTGCTGTTGTTCAGCGTTGGAAACCCGCGGTTGTAGATGCCGCCGCCCCAGTCCGCGGAGCTTTCGGACACCGTGCTATTGTCCATCGTGAGCGCGCCCGAGTTCCATATGCCTCCGCCGCCGCTACACACGATCGCGCCCGCGCCTCGGCACCCTGTCGCCAAGCTCGTCAGGACCTTGCTGTCGATCAAAGTAGCGCGGCCCCCTCGGTTCGCAATGCCACCGCCGAAATGTGCGGAGCTCGCGGAAACCGTGCTGTTCATCAGGGTCAGCGCACCAGCGTTCCAAATCCCGCCGCCTTCCGAACACAGCAACGCCTGATCGTCGGTCCGGCAACCACTGTCGCGCCCAGCAGAGCTCCCGGAGACGGTGCTGCTCGTCAGTGTCAGCGCCCCTTCGTTGCGAATGCCTCCGCCATGCTCCTCGGTTTGCCTTCCATTGGCCACCGTGATCGCAATCAGCTCTACCGTCACAGCTTCGAGCACCGAGAACACGCGATGTCTCTGATTCCCATCCACCGTGAGATTGCCGCCGCCATCCAAGGTCACGTCGTTGTCGATGACGATCTCGCGGCCAGTCGTGACGGTGGTCGGGCCATCGCAGTCGAAGGTGTACGGGCCGCTGCCTTCGGCGATGGCCGCTCGAATACCACCTTCGCTACACGGGCAGACGCCGTCCACGCATTCGGCCGCAGGAGTGCTTCCGGCGCCCCCACAACCTGCGACGAAGAGGAAGCCAAGCGAGACGATGTAACCAATACCAACGAAGCGACGCACGAAACGATTATCCGTAGCCCGGGCGAACACGAGCACTGCAATACGATTGCGCAGCATAACTAAGACGGTGCAGATTGAATACGGGAACGCAAGCCCCTTGCTCCAGAACCCAAACAAAGCTCGAGCTAAAAGGGCGGCATGACCGTTTCCGGCGTGGAGATTGGTTGTTTTCGGACAGTTTAATGAATGCTGTGGGCTCATCCGCGACTCGCGCCATCACTCCTCCCAGCTCGCAGCCCGTCCAGAGAACGAGCGGATTAAGGCGATAGCGAGCTCAAGGTACTGTGATGCTTATCGATTCGAGTCTCGGAGCGCACGACGCTGTCTGTAAGGGATCTCACAAAGCCCAAAGCACTCGGTTGCAAATCGCGCAGTCCTCGAAATTGGGGGTTGATCTTGGCGTTCGACCTGAGTTATGGCTCTCGTCTCTATTGTTTGTTCGGCGAACGAACAAACTAGTAGAGCCAACCCCCCTCAAGGAGATTCCGGGATGTCACTCACACGATTCACCAGCTCAGTCTTGCTGACGTGTACGGCCATGGCCGTCGCGGTCACAGGCTGTAGCTCAGACCAAAGTCCAGGCGCAGAAGGCATCGGCAGTGTCGACATGACCGTCACGCTCGCCCAGCCCCCGGCGGGCCCCAACGAACAGATCGATACGGTGGAGGTCTCGCTGTACTGCGATGGCGTCGACCCGGTCCTGGGTGTGCCGCGGCCTCCGCAGAGCTCACCGGAGGAATTCTCTATCAACGTCGCGACCTCGCAGGGACCGGAGCCGTACAACACGATCGGCCTCTTGGAAAAGCAGGGCTTGCCGGCTGGAAACTGCTACTTCTCGTTCGCGGCCGTGTCCAACACGGGGAACACCGAGTGCACGGGCCAGCTCACCGTCGCAATCGCGACCAACGAGACTACTCAGAGCGAAGTGGTCCTCGCCTGCATCCATACGCCGCGATACGGCGGCGTCCGCACGGACGGCACCTTCAATCAGTGCGCTGAGTACCGCCAGATTCTCGTCACCCCGACGACGCAAGCCATCGGCAATCTCGTCGACGTTCGCACCGAGGTCTACGACCCGGATGGCGATCCCGTGACCGTGGCCGTGCAAGCGGTCGGCGCTTGCGGCAACGTCATGAGCAGCAACGGCGACACCGCCGCCAGCTGTGAAACGCCCACCGGCTGCGAGGCCGTGGTCAACACGGTCGAGTGCACCGACGTGGGCCTCTGCCAGATCATCGTCGCCGTCTCCGACGACGGGTTCGATAGCTGCACCGGCCTACTCCCCGACGGCAGCAACAACAACGGCGCTCGGTCGACGATCGACGTCGACTGCACCGTAGCCTCAGGATGCGGCAACGGACAGATCGACCCGGGCGAGGACTGCGACCCGCCCGACGGCATCTTCTGCGACGACAACTGTCAGGCCATCGACAACTGCTCGCCTGACCCCTGCAGCCAGGACAACGTGTGTAGCCCCGAGGTTTGTTCCGCCGATGCGAACAACCAGCCGATCTGCACGCCGGACCCCGGCTCGGCAGCGGGCAACGCCTGCTCCCCGCCCGACGGCGGGACCTGCGACGGTCAAGGCAACTGCGTCGCCTGTACCGTGGACAGCGATTGTGAAGACAACAACGCCTGCACCGACAACGCGTGTGTCTCGGGCGCCTGTGAGTTCACGAACAACGACAACAACCAGTGCACGACAGGCGGCTTCCCCGGAACCTGCAACGCGGGCACTTGCGAAGGCCTTTGCGCCCCCGACACCTGC
>JBATLA010000483.1:0-7328 GCA_049669945.1 Polyangiales bacterium
GCGCACGATTTGGATCTCTGTTTTGCTTAGCCCCTGTTATTTGTTTAATACGCTCACGCGGCGTGGGAATCTATACGTAATTGTTCTCGTTCCATACGTAATTGTTCACCCTGGGTCCGGAATTCAACGCCCAGAGGGTGAAGATCCTTCACGTTTGTACAGGCAGTGGGAGCGTCAGGAGCGAGCGAGGGCCGTGATGAAGGCGGCCAAGCCCGGCCAGGGCATTCCGGGCGGCAGGTTGATGAGCGGCTGCTCCATGCCGAGGTCGCGGCGCCGCGCGATCTCGCGCCGGCAGTACAACGGGTCTCCGGAGATCGTCAATGCTTCGATCATGTCGTCGGTCACCGCGTCGGGCGCCATCTTCCGCGTTGCCTTGTCTTGGTAGAGCCTCTCGATCTCGTCGCACTCCTCGGCGTAGCCGAAGTTGCTCAAGAGCTCCTTGTAGTAGTCGCCCATCCCGCCGATGTAGAACGAGATGATGTCGCGCGCCTTGGCGGACGCGCCGCGCCCGGGAATCGGAATCACGGTCGTGAATGGCGCGGTGACGATCTCGCTCGGGTCCCGACCTGCCTTGGCGGCGCCTTCGGCGATCCACGTGCGTCCGTCGCCAAGTCGATCGTAAGGCCAGAAGATCGGCATCCAGCCGTCCGCCATCTCGCCGATGCTCGTGACCGATTTCTGCTTTAGCGCGGCCACGTAGATGGGAATGCGGCGTCGCGTTGGGGTGAAGTCGAGTTTGAACGGGCGATACTGTCGAAGCTTGGTGTCCGCCTCGCTCAGTGGGCGTCCCTCGAGCATTGCGCGCACCACTCGGATGACGTCGCGGGTCTGCGTCAGAGGCTTTTCGAAGTCGCGTCCATGGAGGCCCTCGATGACCCGCTTGCCGCTGGTGCCGAGCCCAAGAATGAACCGGCCGCCGCTGATCTCGTCCAGCGTGGCGGCCTGCATGGCGATCAGCGCAGGCGACCTGCTGAACACGTTGACGATGCCGGTGCCGATCTTGATCCGCTTGGTCTTGAGCGCGATCTCGGTCAGGAGCGAAAAGACCTCGTATCCCCACACTTCCGGAAGCCAAAATGAGTCATAACCGAGCCGGTCGGCGAGAACCGCCGCCTTGACGTATTTCTTCCGGTCATAGTCACGCCAAAACGCCAGAAGACCCAATGGACGATTGCTGAGCATGTGCATCTTCTAGGCTACAGCCTGCCTGGATGCCACCACCGCGCACTGGCACTGGCACTGGCGCTGGCGCTGGCACGCGTTTGCACAGGAGAATTGGTCGCGACGCACGTGCTCGCGAGCGATTCTCCGCTGGTTCACAGCTCACTCGCCCTTGAACCGCGGTTTCCGCTTTTCCAGGAAGGCCCGCACACCTTCTTTGAAGTCTGCGCTCTCGTAACAGCGCTCGATCGACGCCTTGATTCGGTCGGTGTCGCGCTCCATTTCGAGCTTGGCCAGCTCTTGCAGCGTGATCTTGGCGCTCTGGATCGTGAGCGGGGCGTTCTTGGCCATGATGTGCGCGATCTGGTCGACGGCCTCGTCGGCGACATCCTTGGCAAACACTTCGTTGACGAGTCCGATGCGGCGCGCTTCTTCGGCCGAGACCCGGCGCGCGGTGAATAGCAAGTCCGCGGTCTCTGAGACGCCGACGGTCCGAATGAGGGCCTCGACGCCCGCGGTGTGGTAGCCGAGGCCAAGTCGCGCCGGCGGAACCGCAAACCGCGCGTCGTCAGCCGCGTAGCGAAGGTCCGCAGTCAGTGCGATTGCGGCGCCACCACCGATGCAGAACCCGTGGATGAGCGCGATGAGCGGTTTTTCGAGGCTTCGAAGCGCAGCGAAGGCGCGTGCGGTCGTCTGGTCGTAGGCCGGTCCTGCGTTTCCGGTTCGCGTCTTCTCGAACTCGGAGATGTCAGCGCCCGACACGAAGGCCTCCGAACCTGCGCCCCGCATGACGACGACGCGGATGCCCGGATCGTCCTGCGCCTCGCGCACCGCGTCGGGGATGGTCTCCCACATTTCCACGGTGATGGCGTTACGCCGCTTCTCGTGGTCGAACACCATGTAGGCGATTGGCCCGTCCTGCTCGATTCTGACTTCACCACTCATTGGCCGGGACCCTAGCAGCAATGGAGACGCTAGAGCATGCGGTTGATCACGGCCTTGCGGCGGATCTCTTCGAGGAAGATCTTTTCCTGGCGGGTCATCGCCACGTCCAGCATCTCCCTGTAGAGCTCTTGCTTCATCTCGTCGTACGTCGGGAAGTCCGAGCCGACTTGGCGGTCCTGAACGAAGAAGATGTGGAAGCCCGTGTTGCCTCGGATCGGCTGGCTGATCTCTCCGATGCGAAGCGATCCGAGAGACTGCTCCAGCTCTTTCGGAAGGTCTCCCGGAGAAATCCAACCGAGATCACCGCCCCCGAGCTCCTCGGTTTCGGCGGCGAAGTTCTCGGGCGTCAGTTTCGCGCGAAGTTCTTCGGCCTTCTGACGAACCGCGGCCACATCAGTCGCCGACGCGGTGTCTTCCACCGGAATCAGCACATGGGAGACCCGATAGCGAAGCTCGCTGCCACTCTCACGTGCGCGCTCTTCATATCGGGCGTGCACCTCTTCCTCGGTGATGTTGACCCGGGCTCGGACGCGCTCGTTCATGACCTTGAGTCGAACGAGCTGCTTCTTCAGGTCCCGCCTGTACTGCTCCTCGGAGAAGCCCTGCGCTTCGAGGGCCTCTTTGAATTGCTCTTCGGTCAGGTTGTTCTGCACCCGGAGATTCTCGACCGCGAGATCGACGTCCGCGTCGGTGACTCGAATGCCGCTCTGCGACGCGATCTGGCGAATCAGCTTCTCGTCGATGAGCAGCGTGAGCAGCTCCTCGTACAGCTCCTTGAGACGGGACTTGCGCTCCGTTTCCGTTCGAGCTTCAGCTACCTGTGGGAGGAAAGGGGCAGCACGCGCCCGAAGATCGCTCAAGAAGATCGCGTCGTTGTTGACCGTACCAACGACACGCTCGACGACGTCCGCGCTCGCGAGGCTCGGCAGAACGGCGAGGGTGCACACGAGCGCGACGAGTCGGAGCATCATTCGTTTGCCGGAACCTCGGAGCCGTCGACCTTCACCTGTTCAAGGGCCTCGTAGTCGATCTCGACCTCGACCTCTTCGTGAAGTCGCTTCGTCAGTGCCTCCATCGCGGCCTCTTTCCGCTCGCGGGTCAACTTGTGGCGAATGGCGCGCTTGGCCTGTTCATAGGTGCGCTTCAGCTCGGCGCGCTTCCCGGTGAGCATCACGATGTGGTAGCCACCGCTCGCTTCGACGAGCTCCGGGTAGACTGATCCGACCCGCTCGAGGGAAAATGCGGCTTGCCTGACCGGGGTTGGCGGCTTCTCGGCATCCGCGGTGAAGAACCGCAGGTCCCCGCCGTCGGCCTTGCTTGTCTCGTCCTCCGATTCGTCGCGCGCGAGCTTGGTGAAGGCGGTTCGGTCACCGGCCTTGGCCTGCTTTAGAACACCTGCCGCCTTGGCGCGGTCCTTGATGAAGATGTGACTCGCGCGCACCTGCGCTGGCCTGTCGAACTCCGTTGGGTTGGCGTCGTATGCCGCCTGCACTTCTGCGTCGGAGATCTCCTTGCGTTCGAGTGGCTCGTCGACTTCCTGTTTGATGAGCTCTTGGATCATGATGTTGCGGCGTGCGCGCGCGACTTCGGGGTCGTCCGCGTAGCCGCGACGCTTTGCCTCATACACGAGCAGCTCGTAGCGCACGAGGTTGTCGAGGAACTCCTTGCGGCGCTCGGGGCTTTCGAACCGGGCTTGCAGGTAGGGTGACTGCGACGCGAGCCGGTCGGCAAGCTCGCCAACGGTGATGGTTCGATCTCCGACTTTGGCGAGGACTTCGTTGGCCTGCTCTTCGGAAAGGCCATGCTTCGGCCACTCGGCGTCAGAAGACTCCTCTTCAGACGGCTTCGAGCAAGCCAGCGCCGTGAGGGCGAGAGCGATGATAACGTTGCGTTTCCAAGGCATCCGAGAGCCGGTTAGCATATACCGTGTGCGCGGCAATGAGGCCAAGACTCAGGCTGGTTGGCGCCCAGCGAGGACTTCGCGAACCTTCTCGGCGAGGTCGTCGAGCTCGAAAGGCTTGTCGAGGAATCCGTCGGCGCCGTATAGCGGCGAAGTCATCTCGTTGAGACGCTCGCCGATGCCCGTAAGCATGATGACACCCGTGCTGCCGAGCGACTCGTCTTCGCGAATGGCGCGGCACACTTCCCAGCCGCTCATCCCCGGCATCATGACATCGAGGACTACGAGGTTTGGCTTTTCACGCCGAGCAAGCCGCAGCGCCTCCTCTCCGTCGGAGGCCTCGACGACCTCGGCGGGAAGCGAACTCAGGTGGCGCGCTACCAGCGCAAGGATTTCCAGGTCATCGTCGGCGACCAATATCTTGGTCGTGGCTTCGGTCGTCATCGTTTCGTCGCTCCGGAATTCTGCAGCTTCGGCCGCATCCTCGTTCCGTTGCGCGGCGTTGTCAATGGAGCCCTTCGTCCAGATCGACCAGGCCGACCGCTGCGGCGGGCACCCAGCCTTCGAGACCGCTAACCACTCGCAATTTCACGAAATCGCGATCGGCGCCGATGACCTCACACCGATCGCCGCCGCGCGCTTCGCCGCGCATCTGAGCTTGTTCGTCGGGGCCTTCGAGCAATACGACGCGGTCGTCGAGCGCAATGGCCCGAGGCCCGTCTCTGAACGTGCCGGCCTTGACGCCGATACCCAGCGCCGAGAACGCGAGGATGAGGCCTGCCGCAACGAACGCGGCGATCAGTCCACCGCTCCACGCGCGGGACGTCCACGCCCACGCGAGGCAGACGAAAAAGCACAGGTTCGCGAGCAACAATGCGTACGCGAGCGCGTCCTCAGTCAAGCTTCCGAAGATCGCGTCTCCGATCGAGCTCCGTCTTTGAATCGTGGCTTCACCCTCGGCTTCCGCCCGACCCTCTTCCAAGCGCCGTTCCGCCATGCGGAGGTTCTCCTCTGTTGCGTCGTCGTTGGGGCGAAGCTCGAGGGCACGTTCGTAGTTCAGAATCGCCCGCGGGTAGTCGCCTGACTGCGCGAACGCCGTGCCGAGGTTGTAGAAGACGTCTGGGTCCCGGACACCTGCATCGACGAGCATGCCATAGCCGGACACAGCACTCGCATGGTCACCTCGTGACGCGGCGACGTTGGCTCCTTCGAAGACCTCGGTGAGGGATGAGCTTCCGCCTTCTTGTCCAGCGGCGCCGATGGACACTCCGAGTATGAGGCACGCGACCGTCACGAGGCGCTTCATGGGCTCACCTTCGCGCGTTGCACGCGCTCGATGATCGCTGCCGTTCGTTGCAGGCAGCGTTGCATCTCGTCTTGGTTCACGCCTGACGCTGCGAAGCGCGCGAAGTCCGCTCCCTCGAGCTCGTTGATCACACGATCAACCAAGTCGTCGTCGAATCCCGCGCGGCCCAAGCGGGTTCGCAACTCGACGTGAGGCAGGGCGCCGACCGGCTCGCCCAAGCTCGCATCGATTGCGTGCGTGATCGCCGACACGATTCGGTCGTAGAAGGTTCTCGGATCGTCGCTCTCGAGCGCGGTTCGCGCGCTGCGCACCAGCTCGCGCTGGACGGCGCCGCTCGTCGCGCTTCGTTGCTCCCGGCGGCGCACTACGCTCAGAGCCAAGGCGAGGAGCCCAAACGCGAAAGGAGGAAATGCCAGCAACCAACCAAACCATCCTCGGCTTCGGACGGGCACATCTCCACGGCGGAGCGCGCTGTACACGCTGATCGGTCCGAACGCTGCACCGTCGGGCTTCGGTCGAGGGGTGGCAGGCTCGACAGCCGGTTGCGGTGTCCTCGCTGCCCCGCTCGCGGTGAAGCTCACGGACGGCGCGATCGCAGCCCCGTACTGCCCTTCGGCCGGGTCGAAGTAGTGGATCGCGAGGGGCGGCACCTGGTGCTCGCCTGGCGCTTCGGCGATCAGAATCCATTCCCACGACCGGGTCCCTGAGAGTTTGCCACCGGTCAGCCGTTGTTGGTCGCGAATCGCGGGCTGTAGCGCCCGCACTCCGACCATGGGCGGAAGATCGATCCGAAGGTCCTGGACGTTTCCGACACCGGTTGCGTCGACCCGCAGTGTGACCGCGTCACCGGTCGCGACGGCCGCTCGGTCGATCCACATCTGGATGTCATAGCTGCCCACGACCGCGTTTGCGGGTACCGGCGTGGGCAGAGCCTCGACATCGATGGTTACGGGGACGCCCTCGCGTTGGATACGCTGAGGCGCATCGAAGAAGCTCGCACCTCCAACGTCGAACGTGACGCTCGGCGCTCCGATCGTCAGCTCACCTGTGCGCTGAGGGAAGGCGACCGATCGGTGGAGCGCGTAGACCTGATACCGCGCGCCGGCTACGGTCGCGCTTTGCGCTTGCAGGTTCGTGATGGGGTCGTCGTAAACCCAGAAGCCGTCCATCGCCGGCTTGCCCGGAGCGACCGATTGCGGTCCGAGCCGCAGTCGCGTGTAGAGGTAGATGGTGACGTTGACCTGCTGGCCGACGTACGCTCGTTGCGGCTCGACGACGGTACGTAGGAACGCGCGCTCCTCATACTGCGCCCCAGAGAGATCAGCCTCACCTTGGTCGTTCGGTGCCATCGTCGCGGGGCTGGGCGTGGCCTTCATACCAGCGCCTGCGCGTACGTGAAGGGTGAGAGGCTGGCTCTGGTATGTCCTACCGTCGACCTTCGCGACTGCGGGCGAGAACGCGTACTCGCCAGGGGCTGTCGCCCTCAGCACGTAGACATGCCCGAGGCTCGACTCGACTTGGACACCCGAGCCAAAGCCGAAGCTCACCTGCATCGGACGTACAGTTTGGTGCGAGATGATCTCGAGCTCGGGATACTTCTGTAGGTCTTCGAGCTGTAGCTGCTCGATGCTTCCCCCTTTGACGCGGACGCGAACCTCGAGTCGCATCATTTCCCCGACGCGCGCCTCCGTCGGCGAGGCGTCTAGCGTGACGTCGACTTCCGGTTCGGCGAGCCCCCGCGCGGGCCACCCGAAGGCCATCGCCGCGATCATCATCAAAGCCGCAACCGCCCGCATTACCAGTCCTTCTCCGGCGGACGGCGGCCAGCACTTTGGCGCCGGGCGCGTTGGAGCGGAAGACTCTCTTCGTTCTGCTCGAGCGCATCGAGGAAGCGCTCGACCTCCGAGCGCTGCATCTGGGGCTCGGGCTCGGACTCGTTGCCGGGCTCGTTCTCGTTCTGCTGCTGCTCCTGGTCTTGCTGCTGCTCCTGGTCTTGCTGCTGCTCCTGGTCCTGGT
>JBATLA010000484.1:0-7536 GCA_049669945.1 Polyangiales bacterium
TCCGCACCCCCTGCGCCCGCGCAGCCTTCGTCGGCCGAGCCGAATCCAGAGTGGGAAGATGCGGAGCCGACCGAGTTCGAAGAGCGCTCTCCGGAAAACCCCGACTGGGTCGAGGAGGACGAGCCGCCCCCGGTCGGCACGATGCCCAACCGCGCATCCGAGGTCTACGGCATCCGATATGCAAACCGAGACCTGGTCCTGCCGCGCGGGATGATGCGCGGCACGTTTGACACCGTGGTCGGCCGCCGGGTCGAGGAGACGTTGAACCCAGGCGAAGAGCCCTTCGGCCCGACCGGAACCATCTCGACGATGAACTTCGGCGTTGCCATCAGCCTGGCAAAGGACTTCGAGATCGGCTTTTCGCGTTACCGCATGGGCTCGTTTCCGACGATCAGCATCTACCCCGGCTTCGGTTTCGGCGACGAAGGCTTGATCAGCTTCAGCCTCGCTCCCGAGGTCAAGTTCGGCGATATCCCGGCGTACGGGCGCTTCCAGTTGATCGACAAAGACGTCGTCAAGATGGCCATCGACGCGGTCTTCCGCATTCCAATACGCACTTCGTTCGGCTTCCTCGGAGGCGTTCCGCTCCGCTTCATCATCCAAGAGCGGTTTGCGATCGATACCGGCCTGGAGATGGTCGTCGACAGCAACCCGAAGGGGCCGTCGCTGTGGACGCTCAACCTTCCCTTCAAGTTCGTCGCGAACGCAACCGACGAGCTCTTCGTCGAGCTCGCCAGCGGCATGTCGTTCTTCGACCTCTCCCAAACGATTCAAACCGCGACCTCCGGCTTGGTGAATGGGCCCTTCTATTTCTTCCCGCTCGGCGCCCGCATCGGGTACACGGTCGAGGCCCGCGCGACCATGATGGACCTGTTCGTCAACTTCAATTTCCCGGCGTTGTACGGGTTCACGACACGGGACAGCGAGCTCAACGCGGAGACCTGGCAGGTCACGATCGGTTTCAATGTGTACTCGCCGGTCCTGTTCAAGGGCAGCGCGCTCTGATGATCTACGAGCTCGGCGAGCGTCGCGTCCAAGTCGAAGGCGAGGTCTACGTCGCGCCTTCGGCTGACGTGATCGGGTCGGTCGTGCTCAAGAACGAGTGCAGCGTCTGGTTCAACGCAGTCATTCGCGGCGACTCCGACGAGATCGTGATCGGCGAGCAGACCAACATACAAGACAGTGCCGTGCTTCACACCGACCCGGGCATTCGCCTCGTGCTCGGCCGTGGCGTCACCGTCGGCCACCACGCGATGGTGCACGGATGCGAGGTGGGCGACTACAGCCTCATCGGCATCAACGCCGTCATCCTCAACAACGCCAAGATCGGCAAATACTGCACGATTGGCGCCAACGCACTGGTCACCCAAGGTCAAGAGATCCCAGACTATTCCGTGGTTCTCGGCTCGCCGGGCAAGGTCGCGCGGCGGATCGACCCCGCAAAAGGCGCGAACCTCGAGAAGAGCGCCGCGGGCTACGTGAAGCGCGGCCGCGAGTACCTTCAGGCGCTGCGTTCCGACACTCGTTTCCTCTGAGTCTCAGATTCGGCCGAGCAGATCCCGCTCGCCGAGCTCCGCGCACAGCGCTTCGAGCTCGGCGCGATTTGGTCCGGTCCAACGAAGCTCGTCGAGTGATTCGTGGATCGGCACATCGGTGCGGAGCGTCGCGAGTCTCCGATACAGCATCGCGTCTTCACGGCGCTCTCGAAGGTTGCTTGCGAGCGTCTCAGCGCCGCGCACTTTCACGTTCCAGTCCTCGTGATCACCGGGGATCGCCTCGACATGTACGTACGCTGCGAGCACCGTGGCTGCGCTCTTTGCTCCCCATCGAGGAATGCCCGGAATCCCGTCGGCCGCGTCGCCAACGAGCGCGAGGTAGTCGGGGATCGACTCGGGTGATACGCCGAATTTCGCGCGCACGCCGTCTGCGTCCAACACGATATCGCGCCTGCGATCGAGCGTCACCACGTCGTCGCGGCGAACGCATTGACACAGGTCCTTGTCCGGCGACGCGATCACGACGCGGTCCACCTCAGGATGGTCCCGCAGCTTGGCCGCAGCCGCAGCCAGCGCATCGTCGGCTTCGAATTCGACCATGGGCCAGGTCACCATCCCGAGCGCGCGACTCGCGCGTTCAGCGAGAGGGAACTGCGCGAAGAGCGCCGGCTCCAATCCTTCACCGGTCTTGTACCCGTCGAAGAGCTCGTTCCTGAAGGACTCGACACAGTGGTCGAACGCGCAGCCGATATGGGTCACGCCGTCGTCGCGAAGTAGGGAGGCCATCGACCGAAGGAAGCCTCGGGTCGCGCCGACCTCCTGGCCCTCAGGTGATTTCGACTCGGGCGCGCCGAACCACGAGCGGAACAGCTCGTACGTCCCATCGATCAAGTGCACATCCATATTCGCTCTCCTTATCGCACGAGGTCGGCGCGTCGGCGCGAAGCCGCTTTACGGGTCGGAGACGAAGTCGTTTTGCGGGCCATTACGAGGACTTGTGAAACGATCTTGAGAACGTCACAGAGGCCTTTCGAGCTAGATCGAGCACCTGCCGGAGTAAGTTCATGTAGGGGAGCCACCGACCCGTTACCCCCAAATATTGCGCATTTGTTGAGGCGCTGCCCCAACATCTAGTAGTATCGCCATTGTGACCATACATCGGGTGTCATCTAATGCGGTTTGAGCGCAGTGCTTCTGTGACGCAGTGCGAAAACGCCGAAATCGGCGGTTTCCGAAATCCGCAACGCCCAGGAATTACATGCGAAAGAAAGAAAGCATATCGGGCCGATTATTTCTGCTTGACGGAGTCGGTTCGACGGGGCTACTTCGCAGGCTCGTCCCCAAGCGGTTGTGGTGGCAAGGAGGCTGCCAGCGCAACCCGTTGTGGGATGATTGTGGATAGAGGGGGTTCCGCCTGGGGATGGCCGGTGGAATACACCCGAGTGGATTCGTGCGTCTGGTTGGAGGTAAGTTGTGGCATTAGAAACTAGGGGAATGACGAGCAATTTGGAGTTGGAAGGCACGCGCAGAGCCGAGTTTTCTCAGGAATCCGGTGGGCTCAGCGTTGACCGACGGTTGACGACGGCTGGTGAGGAGCCGCTCGAGGCAGTCGAGTACGTCCTGCGCGACAGCCAGATCACCAACTCCGACGGCTCAGTCGTTTTTGAGCTCAAGGGCGCTCAAGTACCCGAAGACTGGAGCCAGCTGGCGACGGACATCGCGGTCTCCAAGTACTTCCGCAAAGCCGGTATTCATGGTGACAAGAGCAAGGGCGAGCGGAGCGTTCGCGAGCTCGTCTATCGGGTGGCCCACTCGATTCGCGAAGCAGGCGACAAGTTCGGCGGCTACTTCGCCGACGCGGAAGCCGCAGAGACGTTCGAGGCCGAGCTCTCGCACCTCCTCATTCACCAGAAAGCGGCCTTCAACTCGCCGGTCTGGTTCAACTGCGGCCTCTACCAGCGTTACGGCATCGAAGGCTCGGGCGGCAACTACGCTTGGGACCCGGAGCAGGACGTCATTTTCAAGACGGACACCGCGTACGAGCACCCGCAGTGTTCCGCATGCTTCATCCAGGCGGTCAACGATGACCTCATGGCGATCTACGATCTGATCAAGAACGAAGCACGCCTCTTCAAATACGGCTCCGGCACCGGCACCAATTTCTCCAAGGTCCGTGGCAAGCAAGAGAAGCTTTCGGGGGGCGGCACCTCCAGCGGTTTGATGAGCTTCCTGGAGGTACTCGACAGGGCCGCAGGCGCCACGAAGTCCGGCGGCACGACGCGGCGCGCCGCCAAGATGGTCTGCCTCGACATGGATCATCCTGAGATCGCCGACTTCATCGAGTGGAAGGTTCGCGAAGAAAAGAAGGCCCGGGCGCTCATTGCGGCCGGCTACGAGGCCGACTTCAATGGCGACGCCTATCACACTGTCTCGGGTCAGAACTCGAACAACTCGATTCGCGTCACCGATGAGTTCATGAAGTCCGTCGAGGCCGACGGGGAGTGGAAGACCACGCTCCGCACCACCGGCGAAGTCTGCGACACCTACCGCGCGCGCGACCTCTGGCACAGGCTTGCCGAAGCCGCGTGGAGCTGCGCGGACCCTGGCGTCCAGTACGACACCACGATCAACGACTGGCACACCTGCCCGAATAGCGATCGCATCAACGCATCGAACCCTTGCTCCGAGTACATGTTCCTCGACAACTCGGCGTGTAACCTGTCTTCGATCAACCTCTCGAAGTTCCTCGACGAGGATGGCCGCTTCGACATCGAGGGCTACCGCCAGGCGATTCGCGTACTGATCATCGCGATGGACATCCTCGTTGACTACGCGAGCTACCCGACGCGGGAGATTGCCAAAAACAGCCATAATTACAGGCCTTTGGGGCTCGGCTACGCCAACTTGGGCACACTGCTGATGCAGCTCGGCATTCCCTACGACAGCGACGAGGGCCGCACCATCGCGGCAGCGCTCACGTCGATCCTCTGTGGCCATGCATACGCAACCTCCTCGGAAATCGCGGCGAGCAAGGGCCCATTCCAGGGCTTCCAGCGCAACCGTCAGCCGATGCTTCGGGTGATGGGCAAACACCGCGACGCTGCGTACCGCATCAACGAGACCGGTGGCCCTGGCTTGACGGACGACGAGCCTACCGCGTGCCCGCCCGAGCTCATTCAAGCGGCCCACGAGGATTGGGACTTGGCCTGCAAGCTCGGCGAGCTCTACGGCTATCGCAACTCGCAGACGACCGTGCTCGCGCCGACCGGGACGATCGGGCTCTTGATGGACTGTGACACCACCGGCATCGAGCCCGACTTCGCATTGGTGAAGTTCAAGAAGCTTGCCGGCGGCGGCTACTTCAAGATCGTCAACCAGAGCGTACCGAAAGCGCTACAGCGGCTCGGCTACACTGATGCGCAGGTGGCTGACATCGTGTCGTACGTCACCGGCACCAACACATTCACCGGCGCGCCGCACTGTGGGCGCAAAGCGCTGCTCGAGAACGGGCTCACCGAGCGTGAGGTCGAGAAGGCCGAGAAGGGCCTTCGCGGCGTGTTCGATGTCGGCTTCGCGTTGGCGCCGTGGGTCATCGGCACCGAGGCCTACGAGCGTCTCGGTATCGAGCCAGAGGTCTACAACAAGCCCGGCTTCCACCTGCTCCGGTTCTGGGGTCATTCCGAAAAGCAGATCGGCGAGATCAACGACGTCGTCATCGGCCGCATGACGGTCGAGGGTGCGCCGCATCTGCGCGCCGAGCACCTCCCGGTGTTCGACTGTGCCAACCGCTGCGGCAAGATCGGCGAGCGTTTCCTAGAGCCGATGGCCCACGTTCACATGATGGCCGCGGCTCAGCCGTTCCTCTCAGGCGCGATCTCGAAGACGGTCAACCTGCCGAAAGAATCGAAGGTCGAAGACGTCGAAGAGATCTACAAAGAGGGCTGGAAGCTCGGCCTCAAGGCGATCGCGCTCTATCGTGATGGCTCGAAGTCGTCGCAGCCTCTCAACGCCAAGGGGGACTCGAAGGAAGACGAAAAAGAAGAGAGCAAGGCGGAGGCCAAGGCCGCGCCCGCTGTTGCCGCGCCGGTCCAGGAGTGGCTCACGCCACCGACGACGCGACGTCATCGCCTGCCGAAAAAGCGTAGCGGCTTCACGCAGGAAGCGCGCATCGGAGGGCACAAGGTGTTCCTTCGCACGGGCGAATACGTCGATGGCTCGCTTGGTGAGATCTTCGTCGACATGCACAAAGAAGGCGCGGCGTTCCGCTCCTTGATGAACTGCTTCGCGATCAGCGTCTCGATGGGCCTCCAGCACGGTGTCCCCCTCGACGCGTACGTCCGACAGTTCACGTTCACCCGTTTTGAGCCGCAGGGCATCGTCGAGGGTCACCCGAACATCAAGTTCTCGACCTCGATCATCGACTACGTCTTCCGCGTCCTCGGCGTGGAGTACTTGAAGCAGTACGACTTCGCGCAGGTGCCGCCGAAGGAGGATCAGGAAGAGCTCCAGAACCCGACCGACGTCGCCGCGGCGCATCGGCTGGAAGGCGCGCAAACCAGCGAGCCCCCTCCGGCCATCGAGCCGGCCGAGCAGGTCACCTTTGGCTTCGACGATGGCGCCCACCAACCGAGTGCTCTCGATCAACAGCTCGGTGAAATGATGGGCGACGCCCCCATGTGCGACAAATGCGGCCACATCACCGTCCGCAACGGCGCCTGTTACAAGTGCCTCAATTGCGGAAATTCGATGGGCTGCAGCTGATTCAGGTAGGGGGGGCGCTGGGCGGCGGACCTGGTTTGGTCTAGCAACATCCGACCCGCCCACCCCTTCGGGCTCGCGGTGGGCTCAAAGGGGGACATGCTCCCCCTCCTAAAAGCCTCTCATTTCAGGTAGTTGTGGAGGTAACCGCGGATACACCGGCTCAGCCCGGAAGGGCCAGGATGAGCAGGGCTCCGAACGCCCAGGTGCACGCCACGGTAATCAGAAATCGCATCACGACCTCCCGGGTCTGGGACCCCTATCGGGGATAAACATAAGATAACTAGGGCGTCAGCAAAATATTTTCAAGAGCTGGGTCGAAGGTTTCTTCCCCCTAGAGTCTGAACCCTCGTGGGCCGTCCTGCGTCCAGGCTAGTTGCCGAAGAACTGAGGGTTGCGCCGTCTGTATTCCTCGAACGTTTCCGGTGGGTCGCTCGCCAGGAGCTCCGGTGGGGTTTCGATCCCCAGTGAGCCCTCGCTCGGTCGAGCCGCTACGAACCCTTCACCCCCAAAACGCGGGATCGTCAGCGTGGGATCGCCGCTGAGTACGACGCCAAGGTACCAGCGGTCATCGTGCTTGCCGACCTCGTTGTACCAGCGTCGATATGACTCGCCCCACGAACTGCCCTCAGCCAGTTCGCGGTGAAACACCGTGGCGTCCTTCATGCCGCCCTTCCTGGTGTTGCCGACCGTTGCGAGGCCGTAGTCGGTTTGGAGTGTGAACGCCATGCCGAGGTTCGGCTCTGTGAACCGAGACGCATGGCAGTTGTACATGTTCGCGAAGGAGACCAGGAGGTTGTAGCTCGGCTCGAATGGGCCGGCGCTTACCTCGGTGCGGTAGATCCGTTGTGCGGTCGTGTTGAGGCACTCCGGTGGATCTTGTCCCTCGTCCCACTCCTTGCAGTCGTAGAAATACAGGTTCCGAACGGTCGAGTGGAGGAACTGATGTACGAAGTCCGCTCCGTCGTTAGTCAGCCGATCGAGGTACACGTCCTTGGTGGTGTCCCGTCCTTCCGTGACGGCCTCGACCTCAGGATACAGAGCTTCGAGCCCCGTAGGCACCAGCATGGGTACGAAATCGTCGTCCGCGAAGACCATGGCGCGACGATTCACGAGGGCGCCGTTGGTGCGGTATTCGTGAAGCCGCTCGAAGTAGCGACGGAAGAAGTAGGGCCCGCAACATTCGACGTCTCCGAGCTCGTACTCCTGCCAAATCTGCGATTGCAGCCTCGACGGACACAGCGTGACGCATTCTTCAGTCGCATAGAACGGCTCACCGGGG
>JBATLA010000485.1:0-1993 GCA_049669945.1 Polyangiales bacterium
GCACAGACGTACCGCATCGTCGGCCCGGACGAGGCCGACGCCGAGAAGCGCTGGATCAGCATGGACTCCCCGGTTGGAAAGTCCCTGTTGTCGCGTGAAGTGGGCGACGAGATCACCTTGCGGCGCCCGAAAGGCGAAGTGGCGTGCGAAATCGTCGAGGTGCGCAACACGGCTCCCGACTGAGGAAGCCCTACACCCTCGCGACCATGTTATAAGGGCCGCTTGCCGCGAGGGTTGGAACAAGGGGGTCGAGTATCGCGTCTCTGAACGAGAAGCTCGACGGTATGGTGAAAGACATCCCCCCGTCCGTGGTGCTCTTCTTGATTGCTCTTCCCCTATCGATGGGTATCGCGGTGGCCTCAGGCATGCCTGCGATGCTCGGGGTCATCACGGCGGTCGTCGGGGGCATCGTCGTCGGGTTCCTGGGCGGCGCGCCACTACTGGTCGCGGGGCCATCCGCGGGGTTGAGCGTCTTGCTGCTAGAGATGGTCGACAAGTACCGCACCGCGGACGACCCATTCGGCATTACGAGCATCGCAGTCATCGTCATGCTGGCAGGACTCCTGCAGGCAAGCGCCGGTTTCCTGAAGCTCGGAACGTACTTTCGAGCCGTTTCGCCGGCGGTCATTCGCGGCATGCTGGCAGGCATCGGCCTCATCATCGTCGTGAAGCAGTTCCACGTGATGATCGACGACGACGTCCAGGGAAGTGTTCTCTACAACATCTACCAGATCCCCGCCGGCATCGGAAAAGCACTCTCGACCGGCGAGGAAAGCTACCACTACATCGCGGCCTCAATTGGCGTCGCGACGCTATTGACCATCGTCCTGTGGGATCGCTTCCGGCCCCGAAGGCTCCACTACGTACCTGGCGCGCTCGCTGGCGTGTTGGTGGCGTCGGTCCCGGCCGCGCTGCTGAACCTGCCGATCGATTACGTGGTCGTAAATGGGTCGCTCTCTTCGTACGTCTCGCTTCCCGCTCCTGGGTCGCTCGAGAAGCTCGCCGATACCGACATCTTGGTGTCGGCGCTCGCGCTAGCCTTCATTGCGAGCGCCGAAACACTTCTGTGCGCAACGGCAGTGTCGCGCATGCGCCAATCGGGACGCACCGACTACGACCGTGAGCTCGCGGCACAAGGGATCGGCAACATGATTTGCGGCGGGCTCGGCACCTTGCCGGTCACCGGCGTCATCAGTCGAAGCACCGCCAACGTCGAGGCCGGCGCTCAAACCAAATGGTCCTCGATCTTACACGCAGTCTGGATCCTTCTTTTCGTGGTCCTCGCGCCAGGTCTGCTCGGCCTGGTCCCGGCTTCGGCACTCGCGGCAATCCTGATCTACGTCGGACTGCGCCTGTTGAAGGTCTCGACGCCCCGTAAGATGCTGGAGTATGGCTGGCCCGAGTTCCTGATCTACCTGTCGACGCTCATCGGGATCGTGGCGATCGATCTCTTGTCAGGTATCGTGATCGGCCTCGTGCTCTCGACGATGAGGCTCGTCTATTCGCTTGCGCACCTGGAGATCGAACGCGTCGACACCGACGGTAAGATCGAGCTTCACCTGCGAGGTGCGGCGACGTTCCTGGCGCTCCCGCTGCTGGCGGGGGCTCTCGAAGAGGTCCCACATGACTCCGAGCTCCACATGCACTTCGACGAGCTCGACTTCATCGACCACGCTTGCCTCGACTTCATCGCGTCGTTCGAGGTGAGGCACAAGGAGACGGGCGGCAAGGTCGTCATGGAGTGGCGCTCGCTGATCGGGCGATACACACGAGGCGGCATTCGGGCGGCCACGCGTCGTACGTCGGTCATCCCGCCTGTCCCAGGTGGAGTCCGCACGGCGCATGATCCGCAGCGTTTCGAAACCAAAGACGTGGACGAATGAGTGGCACTATTGCTCGAAGCAGAAGAGTCGGAGCGGCGTGTCGCATCGAGGAACCTGACTGGCGGTCCAGCCAGCGTTGATCGACTGGGTCGTTCCGCATAGTGCAGCGC
>JBATLA010000486.1:0-2182 GCA_049669945.1 Polyangiales bacterium
CATCCCAGGCGGGCACGCGAACCTCGAGCCGGTCAGCGGGATGGCCATCATGATGGGCCACGAGGTCCAGGTCCGACGCGTCTAGCAGAGCTCGCGCAGCCCCGGCTCTGTCGCCGGCGCACTGGAAAAAGGCAGGCGCTGCGGGACTTCTGCCGGTCGATGCCGATACGCGGCTCTCGAGTCACGTGCTAGGTGTGAAGGCATGACTAGCTCGTTAGTGAAACTCGAGGTCGATGGCTCGGTTGCGACACTCACGATGGACGATGGCAAGCGAAATGCGCTGTCTCCGGCCATGTTCGGCGAGATCTACGCGGCGCTCGAGAGCGTGGAGCGGGAGGGCGCGGCTGTGGTCATCACCGGGCGACAAGGAGTGTTGTCGGCGGGCTTCGATCTCAAGGTGATGAAGTCCGGGGGCGTGCAAGCGGTGAAGATGTTGCGCGCGGGTTACGGTCTCACCGCGCGCCTTTTGTCGTTTCCGACACCGGTGGTCATCGCGTCCCCTGGTCATGCATACGCCATGGGCGCGTTCATGTTGTTGTCCGGCGACTACCGTTTTGGAGTGCCGGGCCCGTACACGTACGTTGCCAACGAAGTGGCGATCGGGCTCCCGATGCCGCGTGTTGCTTGCGAGGTGCTTCGACTCCGCTTGAACCCCGCGGCTCGGGAGCGCGCGGTGACCTTGTCCGAAGAGTTCTCCCCGGAGCAGGCGTTGCAAGTTGGCTTTGTCGACGCCTTGGTGCCTCCGGAGCGCTTGCTCGATGAAGCGCGTGACAAGGCCGCAGCTCTCATGAAGCTCGATCTGGCCGCACACGCCTTGTCCAAGAAGCGCCTGCGCGCCGATACGCTGAGGAACATTCGCACGGCGCTTCCCTTGGACCTCAAGGACGCGGTGATGCTTGGTGCCAAGCGCGCCGCAAAGGCAAAGCTAGGGCGGTGAGCTCCGCCGCCTCGGATGGGCATGCGTCTACATGTCGCCGTGCTGGTGCTGCAGCAGCGTGAGCCCGGCGAACACCGCCGTCTCCGCGCGTAGAACGCGGCCGCCGAGCCGAAGGGGGAGAGCGCCACGGCTAGCGAGCATGTCCCGCTCTTGGTCACTCCAACCTCCCTCGGGGCCCGCGGCGAAGATGACGCGAAGTCTCTCACGCTCCGTACGAGGAGCCGGGTCGTCCAGTGTGGAGGGGCCCGGTGCTCGATCGTCGAGGTAGAAGCGGAGGTCGGCTTCGGTGAAGCACTCATCCTCGAGGACGGAGCTGAGCTCGATAGCTTCACGCACCTCCGGCAAGCTCGCTCGCCGACACTGACGCGCAGCGCGCAAGGCCTGCTTCGGCCATGCATGGGCCTTTTCATGGTCGAGGCCATCGCGTGGCACCGAGCGCTCCGAGAGCACGGGGATGATGCGCGAGACCCCCAGCTCGGTGGCCTTCTGCACCACGATGAGCATTCGCTGCCGCGCGAGCACTGCGCAGAGTAGGGTGATCTCCACCGGCGACTCGGTGGAGCTCGCCATTTGCTCGTAGACCAGGGCTTCGCCGCTGCTCTTCTTCATCGCCTTCAGCGATGCCCGAAAGAAGTGCCCCTCGCGGTCCACGATGGTGAAGGCCTCCTTCTCCTTGATCTCCCGGTGCCGCAGCGCCCGCACGTGCAGGGCGTCCAGGGCGATTTTCTCGCCTTCCGAGAGCTTTGTGGCATGGCGGAGGGGCGCGTTCAGGGAGGCTGAGGTCATGCCGAGGGGATAGTAGCCCCACCGAGGTCGACCCATGAGGAAATCGAACCCGAGCAAGAGACAGCGAACCCGATTTAAGCTACGAAGCGAGTCTCGGGGTGATTTGCCCCCTCGCCGCCACAACGGCTGCGAGCTATCGGGCTACCGACAATCCCGAGCAGGAACGAATACAACATGGCTGAAGGTACAATTAAGCGTCTCACGGACCGCGGATTCGGGTTCATCGAAACCTCCCCCGGCAACGATATTTTCTTCCACATGTCCAACGTGGAAGGCGTGCGCTTCGAGGAGTTGCGCGAAGGACAGCGGGTCTCATTCGACGAGGGCCAAGGTCCCAAGGGGCCCCGCGCGGAGAACGTCCGCCCACTCTAGGGATGTCGCCGCCCGCTACTGCGCGGCACATCGAGCTGCGCCTCACTCTCGATGAGTCGCAGCACCCAGACGTCGTGCGCGCGCTCG
>JBATLA010000487.1:0-1558 GCA_049669945.1 Polyangiales bacterium
GAGCCCGAGTCGCGCGCCAGCCCAGTCGTCGATGCCGGTCTTGCGCAGGCAGCGGTAGCCAATGATACCGGCGCAAAGCAGTGGGGCCGCTTGAAGGTCCGTGAACCCGTCGGGGAGCGGGTACGTGAAGCTCGCCGGAGCGACGAGGCACTCGGCAAAGCCTCCCTGGACGGTCCACCCGGTGAACTGAGGCGTGTCGCAGAGGTTCTCGCGATGACTCGTGCAGAACGAGCAACAACCACAGGTGCGATGGAGCCATGCGACCCCGACGCGCTCTCCGACGGCAAGCTCGGTGACCGCGGCGCCGAGCGCTTCAACGACGCCAACGACTTGGTGACCGGGGATGATCGGAGCGCGCTTGACTGCTAGATCGCCCTCGACGACGTGGAGGTCGGTTCGACAGACGCCACACGCATGAACTCTGATGAGGACTTCGTCGGCCGCGGGCGCGGGGACCGGAACGTCGTCGAGACGTAACGGGTGCGTCTCGATGGGAGCGGGGGTGTCGAGGATCATCGCACGCATGGCCCGAGTATATCACTGACGCTGACGCTGACGCTGACGCTGCTATGGTGGCTCCCATGTGGCCTTGGCTCGCACTTCTCGCCGTCCCGGTCGTCGGGCCTGCGGTGATTGGTTACAAGATCTGGGACGAGGTTCGCTCGACCATCAGCGAGGACCCGCTCGTTTGGGAGAAACAGATTCGCGGGTTCGAGGCGCGCGAGCGCAAGCGGCCGACGCCGAAGGGAGCCGTGGTGTTCGCAGGTAGCTCGACCATTCGTTTTTGGCGCGGGTTGGCGCACGACATGGCTCCGCTTCCGACCGTGCAACGCGGCTTTGGTGGAGCCAAGGTCAACGACGTCATCCACTACATGGATCGACTGATCACGCCGCACGCTCCGGCGCTCGTCGTCCTCTACATCGGCAGCAACGACCTCCTCGATTTCGGCGGCAACCAACCAAAGAGCGTCGAGGCCATGAAGGCGCTGTACGACACGCTTCTCAACCGACTGCACGATCGCCTACCGGACGCGCAGGTCGCGGTGCTCGCGACGTTTCCGTCACCCCTCAACGCGCGGCGCGCGGACTTGATCCAGGCCGTCAATGATCGCATTGCGGAGGCGGCTCACGACAAGCCCTGGTTGACGCTTATCGATGCGAATGCCGTGTTGAAAACGCCGAGCGGCGCGCCGGATCGATCTTTGTTTTTGTTCGATCGCGTACATCTCAACAAGGCAGGCTACGCAAGATGGGCGCAAATCTTGCGCCCCAAACTACTCGAGCTCTGGCGACAACAATTGCACTGAACTCTCGGTTCCGATATACGCCTAGACCATCGTGGCACGTGATCTTCATGAAACGTGGAATGCCGGCGATGGCAGTCGAACGAGCAGCATTTCTCTCACGCGCGGCGGCGCTCAGCTCGCCCCGAGCTTCAGGCCGCGCGGACTCGTCCAGAAGCTGGCGCACAAGGCCGACGGGTTTCTCGTCTCGCAGATCGAGAAGCTCCAACCATCAGACCTGAAGGAACCCCCAGAGCTCGTCCACGATCTCACTG
>JBATLA010000488.1:0-5104 GCA_049669945.1 Polyangiales bacterium
GGCGAAATAGAGCCCAAGCGCGTCTACATGTTCAAGGACTGCCTGCGCGGGGCCGCGTTACTCGGTCTCCCGTTCGAGCCACCCGCCACGCATCCGTTCAATCCGTTGCCCTCGCTCCGCGCGTCGCTCCTCGAGATGGATGACGATACGCGGATGGCGCTGATCACGAGGCTCTACGCCGCGACCTGGGCGGAAAGTCGAGACATCGGGTCCGCCGAGGTCGTTTCCGCTCTGTGCGCGGAAGTCGGCGTGCCCAACGCGCTCGAGCGAATCCAAGACCCCACGATCAAGAAGAGACTGCTCGATGCTGGTCGAGAGGTGATCGCCGCCGGTGTGTTTGGCGTGCCGACGATGATCGTCGACGGCGAGCTCTTTTGGGGCACCGACAGCTTTCCGCACCTCGCGCGGTTTCTCGCTGGAGATGATCCGGTACGGCCGGAAGACTCCGCGCGCTGGGCGGCCGTGCAACCCTCGGCGAAACGCTAGTTACTGGTTCCGCCAGGCGACCATGCCGCCCCGCATCGATGCAATGCGCTTGAATCCAAGCTTTTCGAGCTCCAGGGCGACACGCCCGGACCGGCGCCCGGACCGGCAGATGGTGATCACCGGGATCTCCTTGTCCCAGGCCTTCGAGGCCTCATCGACCGTGCCCATCGGGACCACATCGACGCCCTCGATCTTGCCGTCGGACTCGGCTTCATCGATTTCCCGCACGTCGACCATTCGGACGGCGCCCTTGTTCTCGGCCACCCAAGCAATCGATACCTCGGGAATACCCTCTGGGCTTCGCTCGATGGCAGCCCACCCGCGTTCAGGCAGCGGGTCGCCCGACATGGAGCTCGGTGGGACCACCCCCGCGTGAAGGTTCGCAGGCACCGCGATGTCGAGCTTCTTCGGCGCCGGTAGATTCAGGTTGTCCATGATGGCAGCAAACTCCTCGACGGTCGCTCCATCTCCGACTCGGGGGTTATGCAGTTTCTCCTCGCCAACCGACGAGAAAGTCATCCCGCGGTAGTCGTGCGCGGGCCAGATGATCGTATCGTCCGGTAGCGTGAAGATCTTGTCGTGGATCGAGCGATAGAGAGTCTGTGCACTCCCTTGCTGAAAGTCGGTTCGGCCCGTCCCGCGAATGAACAAGGCGTCCCCGGTGAACGCGTGTTTGTGATCGCCCGTGACGAAGGTCACGCAACCATCGGTGTGGCCCGGTGTCGTTCGCACCTCGAGCTCGATACTGCCGAACTTCAGACGGTCGCCGTCTTGGACCGCAAAATCGACGCCTTCCGCGCCGGCGGCGTCGCTCATCACGACCTTGCACCCAACCCGCTTGCGCAGCATGCCGGCGCCCGTGATGTGATCGGCGTGGGCGTGTGTGTCGAGTGTGTACACCAGCGTCAATCCGAGCTCGCTCAAAAGCTTGAGGTCGCGCTCGACCTGATCGATGACCGGGTCAATCAACACCGCCTCGCCCGACTCCTCGTCGCCGAGGAGATAGGTGTAGGTCCAGGTCTCGTGATCGAAGAGCTGACGAAGTAACATGATCTGCCTCCCGGGAATGCGCGCGAGCGCCGTCGGTGCCCCGCCTAAGTCGCTGAATTAACAGCACTCGTGAGCCGCTGCAAACCCCGATGACAAAAAGCGCTGGCGATTTGGCCTGCCGGCTGCTTTGTATGACCGTCATGGAGTCATTTACACCCATCATGTCCACCCTCGGTGGCGTGTTGATCGGCATCGCGGCCGCAGGCCTGCTGATGTTTCATGGGCGGATCGCGGGCATCAGCGGGATCGCCGGCGGCATCTTCCGCCGCCAGACGGAAGACATCGCTTGGCGCGTCATGTTCCTGGTCGGCCTCTTCGCGGCGGGCGTGGCCTGGAGTTACTTCCGTCCGGTGGACTACGCGTTCGGGATCGAGCGTTCGACCCTGGCGCTGATCGTTGCGGGCCTTGCCGTTGGCGTCGGCACGCAGCTCGGCAGCGGTTGCACGAGCGGGCACGGGGTCTGCGGCATTGGACGTTTCTCCAAACGCTCCACCGTCGCGACCGTCACCTTCATGGCGACTGCAGCAATCACCGTGTTCGTCGTCAACGAAGTGCTCGGAGGTTCGATATGAAGGTCAAGCTCGGCGCGTTCCTCGGGGGCGCGGTATTCGGTCTCGGCCTCGCCATTGCGGGCATGACGCAGCCCGCAAAGATCGTCGGCTTCTTCGATTTCTTCGGGAGTTGGGATCCGAGCCTCGCCTTCGTCATGCTCGGAGCGACGGCCGTGTATGCGCCGGTGTACCGCTGGGCGGTTCGCACCTGGCAACGGCCGATATGGGCGCCGGCGTTTTCCTTGCCGACCCTCGAGGACATCGACGCAAAGCTCATCGTGGGCTCCGCTGTTTTTGGCGTGGGTTGGGGCCTAGGTGGCTACTGCCCCGGGCCGGCCTTCACATCCGTCGGTGGCGGCTCGACGGAGGCCCTCACATTCGGCGCCGCGATGCTGGTCGGCGTTGGCGCCTATCAGCTGTTCATGCGCATCCGGGAAGGCCGAAGCGGAGGCCCGGTTGATCCGCAGGCCGCCGCCATGATCGACGGATGAACAAGGCGGTCCCCGCGATACCCATCGTAGGCTGGCTGCGCAACTACGAGCGTCCGGACCTCGGCCCCGATGTCGTCGCCGGACTGACCACCGCCGTAATGCTCGTGCCCCAAGCGATGGGCTACGCGCTCCTTGCCGGGCTCCCGCCGATTCACGGTCTCTATGCGTCCGTCGCGCCGATCTTGCTATACGCGATGCTGGGAACCTCGCGGCATCTGGCCGTCGGGCCGGTCGCCATGGATTCGATACTCGTGGCGAGTGCCGTCGGTGCGATCGCAACCGTGGGCACCGAGAACTACGTCTTGATCGCCGCGGCGCTTGGCTTGATGGTCGGCGTCGTTCAGGCCGGGCTCGGCTTTCTTCGAGCCGGCTTCCTCGTGAACTTCTTGTCGCGACCCGTCGTCGCCGGGTTCACGGCGGCGGCCGCGTTGATCATCGCTGCGAGTCAGCTCGGTCATCTCCTCGGGGTGGGTCTGCCGCGCACCCATCACGTGCATCGTGTGGTTTGGGAAGCCGTGCGGAGCTTTCCCGATTGGTCCTGGCCGACCCTCGCGCTCGGCGCAGCCTCTGTCGCCGCGCTCGTCGTCTCGAAGAAACGCTGGCCACGCTTTCCGGCAGCCTTGGCGGTCGTCGTCGTCGCGACCTTGGTCGTCTGGGTGCTCGGCCTTTCGACGCAGGGCGTTTCGATCGTCGGCGAGGTGCCCGCGGGTCTTCCGGGCTTTCACGTCCCCAGTGTCGACACTGCGATTCTCCTCGACCTCGTCCCCGCAGCCGCCACGATTGCGCTCGTCTCGTTCATGGAGGCGATCTCCGTCGGTCGAACCTTCGCCCAGGAATACCGCTACGATATCTATCCCAATCGCGAGCTCATCGCGCTTGGCTTTGCCAACCTCGCAGGCGGCGTCACGGGCGGCTACCCGATCGCAGGCGGCTTCTCGCGCACTGCGGTCAACGTCCGTGCCGGCGCGCGCACCCAGCTCGCCGCGCTGATCACCTGCGCGGTCGTCGTGCTCACCTTGCTCTTCCTCACGCGCGCGTTCTTCTATCTCCCGAAGGCTGCGCTCAGCGCGATCATCGTGGCGGCGGTTGCCGGCTTGATCGACATCAAGGGCGCGCGCGAGGTCTACCGCATCAAACGGACCTACTTCTATCTCTTGGTGCTTACCTTCGTCGCCACGCTCTCGCTCGGCATCCAGTGGGGCATTCTGGTCGGCATTGGCGCCTCGTTACTGCTCTTCCTGGTGCGCACCACACGCCCGCACTTTGCCGTGCTCGGAAGGATTCCAGAGTCGCAAACCTATTTGAGCGCCGCTCGCCACCCCCAAGCAGAAACGCTCCCCGGCATCATCCTCGTTCGCATCGATGCGCAGTTCTACTTCGGCAACGTCAGCTTCTTGAAGGAAACGGTGCGCAGGCTCGTCGACGAGTCGGAAGTACCCGTGCGCTACTTCGTTCTGGAGGCGGCCGGCGTGAACGGCCTGGACTCCGCAGCCGCCGCCACGCTCGCCGAGCTCGACCAAGAGCTTGAAGCCCGCGGCATCAAGCTCGTCCTCACGCGAATCAAAGGCCCGGTCCGCGACGTCCTCCACCGCACCGGCTTGCTCGACAAGATGGCGCGGGAAGGCCGCGTCTACCTCTCCACCCACCGCGCCATCGAAATCCTCCGCTCCGGCATGGCCCTTCCGGACCTATCCCCAGAAGGCGACGACCCAAGGGAGCCCTCCGACCAAGTAGGCTGCGGCATGCTCAACCCCCACGCCCCCGAGCCCGGCGAAGACTTCTTCGCAACGATGAAGAAGAAGTAGGGGACATGCTCCCCCTCCAAAACCTCTGTCATTTCAGATACTTGCAGACCTGATCGCGAAAACGCACGTTCCGTCAGCGTCAGCCCGTACAACCGATGCTTCGCATCGCCCACGGGCCTTCGGCGCCAGCGCGAAGCCCCGTGGCGACGGAGTCGCTCTACGGGGTCAGCGTCAGCGACTAGGCGTCGACGGCCAGGTAGATGACGTCGTCCCCGACGTCGACGTCCTCGTTCGGCAAGACCGCGTAGCAAGCTTTGCTCACGCGGATCTCCGTCACCCGGTCCCGCCCGACGAGCGTGCCTGGCTCGAGTTGTTGAAAACCGGTCCATGGCGCGGCGAAGCGAAACTGGTCACTCGGTCTCGCGATCGTCTCGACGACGTGGACGGTTTGCACCTCGGGGCCATTGCCTTGAGCGCAGCCTTCGATTGCACCGGTCGCGCAAAGGAAGCTCATCGCGATGCGGTACGCCTTGCTGGCGAGTTCTGGGTCGCTGTGGGCCCCGCACTCGACCGAAAGCGCGGGGACGCCTGCCAGCTTGAGAAAGCCGATCACCACTTTGTCGGCGAGGCCGTACCAGGACTGCACCAAGTACGAGATGCCGATCTGCTTAGCGACTTCGTCGATTTCCCCTTCGCCGTTGCTGACGCCAAATGCGGGCGTCTCGGTCTTCGCCGAGTGGAGGTCGAGACAGATGTCGAGGTCGCCGAGCAGCCCTTTGAG
>JBATLA010000489.1:0-1537 GCA_049669945.1 Polyangiales bacterium
CTGCCGAGCCGCCGCTGCCTGCCGAGCCGCCGCCGTCGTCGCTGCCACAACCCAGAACTCCAAGCGTTCCGCTCAGCGCCAGAATCAGAAGAACTCTCATACCCAACCTCCCGTAGTCATGGCCCAGTGTCGCCAGGACGCTAACACGACCTGCCGCTGCTTGGCTCGAACCAAGATGAGGTCCTGTGTCATCAACTGGATGACCTAGAGAGGTGACTTACGGTGCCTGCTGCAGCCGCGTTTCGGTCAGCCAATACGGTCTCTGCGCCTTGCTCGGCTGGCCCGGACTCATGTCCGCTCCTTCCGGGGGCTTTGGCGGCACGGCTGGTCAAGCGAGAAGGTTGGCCTTCGTTTGCCTGACAAGAATGTATGCACGGCAAACGCCGAGTGCATCTCCGGAAGGTGCATCGGCGTGTGCTTGTGACACGCGACGGTGACCTCCCACCGGAGCCCTCCGACCGCAGGCGCACCGAGTCCTTGTCGCTTCCAGGGCAACGTGGGCCGGATCTTTCCCGTGTATGCAGCCCAGCAGCTTCCCGCTAGGATGGTCGAGCGTGCGCTCTCCAAATCGTGAAGCGCGTCGCTCCGCTGAAGGCTCCGGCCGCGTGAATGAAGGCGCACCCATGACCACCAAAACAAAACAAATGTCGCCTGTCGATTCGGCCTGGCTGCACATGGAAGAGCCCACCAATCTGATGATGATCACGGGCGTCTCGCTGCTCGATAAGCCGCTCGACTTCGAACGCTTCCGCAAGACCTTGGAAGTTCGCCTCCTCACCCTGGATCGGTTCACCATGCGCGTTGTGGAGTCAGCCCTACCGGTGGGCACGCCCTACTGGGAGGTCGATCCCAACTTCGATCTGGACGCGCACATCCATCGCGTTGCCTTGCCGGCACCAGGCGACATGGTGGAGCTTCAGCGCCTCCTCAGCGATCTTGCCAGCACGCCGCTCGATTTTTCCAAGCCACTGTGGAACATCCATCTGGTGGAGAACGTGGCGGGCGGCGCGGCTATGGTCTTGCGTCTCCATCATTGCATCGGCGATGGCACGGCCATGAATGCGATTCTGTTTCGCCTCATGGACATGGCGCGCGATGCCCCCATCGGAGAAGTGGAAGAGCTGGCAACGGAAGCGCCGAAACGGCATGATTTCGTTTCGACCGCCTTCAGGCCCGTGCGCAGCATCGGAAACGCAATCCGCTACTTGGCGCACGAAGGCAGCGAAAGCCTACGCCGCCCCTCACGTATCGTGGAGGGCGCGGGCGCCGCGGCCGAAGCGGCGAGTATCGTGGGACGCGTGCTGCTGATGACGCCCGATGCGGAGACGCCGTTCAAAGGTCCTCTCGGCGTCCAAAAGCGCGTGGCTTGGTCCGACAACGTTCCTTTGGCGGACGTCAAAACCGTCACGAAGGCATTGGGCACGAAGGTCAACGACGTGATGCTCAGCGCGCTGGCCGGCGGATTGCGCGACTATCTCATCGCGCGCGACGCCGATCTGAGCGATCTCGAAATCCGGGCCGTGATTCCGGTCGACCT
>JBATLA010000490.1:0-3637 GCA_049669945.1 Polyangiales bacterium
CCCCTTGGCGCTCGCGAAGTTGCGCGGCCACGCCTGTCGACATCCGCCGTGCAATCTCGGCCACTTCGTCACGGCTCAGAGCTCCGAAGAACAAGGGCTCGTCGATCCGATTCCAGAGCTCGGGCGGCAGTGCCCGCCGGGCGGCCGCAAGCGCCGTAGACATCCCATCGCCCGCATCTTTGGACGCGCCGCGAAAACCAATCGAGCTCTGGCTTCGCGCCGAGTGCTGCGCGCCGAGGTTCGAGGTCATGACGACGATCGTGTGCGTGCAATCGACGGTCCTGCCCTTCCCGTCGGTAAGACGGCCGTCTTCGAGGAGCGGCAGCAGCGATTGGAGCACATCCATGTGCGCCTTTTCGATCTCGTCGAGTAGCACCAGTTGATAGGGTCGGTGACGAATCGCCTCGGTGAGCTGCCCGCCGGCGTCGTGGCCGATGTATCCGGGAGGTGCGCCTACGAGCTTGGCAACCGCGTGCGCCTCGCTGAGCTCGCTCATATCGATTCGGGTCATCGGGCAACCCATGAAGAAAAGCTCGTTCAAGGCGCGCGCCGTTTCCGTCTTTCCGACGCCCGTCGGGCCGAGGAATAAGAAGGTGGCGAGTGGTCGACGGCCATGGAACCCGGCGGCTCCCTTCCGTAGGGCGTCGGAGACGCGTGTCATCACGTCCACGTGTCCGACGACGTGCTCGGCCAGGTGCTGCTCGAGCTCGAGTAGCTTCTGGGAGTCGGTCACCAACAGGCGCTCGACGGGGACGCGGACTTTCTCGGCGACGACCTGAGCGATGGCTTCGCGATCGACGATCGCTCCACCGCGGCGCCGCATGCGAGCGCCGGCGAGGTCGAGCAAGCCGATCGCCTTGTCCGGCAAGCTCTGGTCGGGGATGTACCGGACCGATAGCTCGACCGCGGATTCTACGGCCGCAGGATCGTAAGCGATGCCGTGGTGCACCTCGTAGCGGGGAGCGATCCCCTGCAGAATCTCGATCGCGTCTTCGGGGTCGGGCTCGGCGACGTGAATCGGCGAGAACCGCCGCGCAAGTGCCGCGTCTCGCTCGACGTACTTCCGGTACTCGACGTCGGTGGTGGCGCCGATGCACGGCAGCTCTCCGCGCGCGAGCGACGCTTTGAGCTCGTGCGCGAGATCGTCCGGCGAGTCACCGCCCGTGAAAAGAGCATGCACTTCGTCGATGAACAAGACGATCTTGCCATCCGCCCGCTTCACCTCGAACTGAAGATGGCGCATCCGCTCCGAGAGGGCGCCGCGAACGCCGGTGCCGGAAACCAGACCGCCTGCGGACAGCTCGACCACGATGGTCCCCTCGAGTCCGCGCACCCCTTCGCCCCCGAGCGCCACGCGCCGCGCGAGGCCTTCGACGATGGCCGTCTTACCCACGCCCGGTGGGCCCACGAGAATGGGATTGTTCGAGCGACGACGCGCGAGGACGTCCAGCAGTCGCTCGATCTCCGCGTCGCGCCCAATCACTTCGTCGATACGGCCGAGCGATGCCATCTCGGTGAGGTTGCGCCCGAGCTTGGCCAGCGTCGGATACATCCGCGCGTCGAGGCTGAATGGCGACGATGAAGGAACGATCAGATCTTCCTCGACCTCGGCGGGACCTCGAATCGGCGCCTCGATCAACAGCTCTTCGCGTTCTTAGTCGGGCTGGTCGACCCGAAGCTCGATTAGCGGGGCCGGCTCTCCCGTGCGGCGCGCGGAAGGTCGCGCAGGCTTCGCTGCCGACGTCGAAGAGAACGAATTGGTCGGCCGGATGTGTGTTGCCGTGGACGGGGCGGAGCGCGGCTCGTCCGGACGTAGCGCGCTGCTGACCGCCTCTTGCACGCGCTTTGAGCCGGCGCCGATCTCTTCGAGGCTCCGATGCGCAGCGCTCCGGGTGTCGCGTGCAATCGCAAACAACAGATGGGCGGGTTGTACCTGCGGCGCCTCCATGGCTTTGGCGATGCGATACGCGCGCTCGACAGCACGTTCGAGGGCGCTCACCGGCTCCGTGTCGACGATGCGAATTGCGCTCAAGAGGTCGCCCTCCTTCACGCCAAGCCGCGAGAGCAGGTTCCCCATGGGGCCACCGGTCTGCAGCATCACGAGAAGGAGGTACGCCGTCGACGGGCTATGCCCGCGCCGTTGAGCCTCGCGCTGCGCGCGCGCGACCAGTCCTTTGACACCCCCGCTGACCGTCGTCATTCCTGCTTGGTTCCTGCGTCGGAGGTAACTGTCACCGCCTTGGGGCACAACTTTTTGGCTGCTCCAAAAACGACGTGGCGCCAAAATCCTACATTTACGCACCTTATCACCCTGTCACTGTAAAGTTCTACTTGTTAGCCTGATCCTGGAACACCTCCCAGGAGCAAGCTGTGAATCCACGTCTCGCACTCGTTGCCACCGCCCTCGCGGCGCTCATTTCGTCGGTCACCCCTTGGCAGGACGCCGAGGCCGCCTCGGGCCTCCGCGCCACGATCCTCCTGACGCAGAGGGGCATTTCACGCTCTCTTTCGGAGTCGGGGGTCATTCGATTCGCCTCTGCGAACAAGGCGACCCGCCTGCGCGAGAGCACCGACGCGCCAGTCGAGGACCGTCAATGGAGCGCCAACCTGGTCGTTCGATTCAATCAGCCGGTGGGCGACTCGGAGTTCGAGGTGCTGTTCTACGACATTCAAACCGCCGACCGGAAGTTCATCGCGCCCGCCATGACGGTGTTCGTCAACGACCGGAACCAGCGGACCATCGTCCACAAGCTTCGATTGAAGCGACCTCAATTCGAGCCCAACCGGCGCCTCGAAATGGTCGTAACGGTTCGGCGCCAAGAGGTCGGCCGTTACCGCTTTCAAATTCTCGGGGACAGGGTACAACACAGCGGCGAAGTCACCTTCTCGGATGACGAAGCCCGCTGATTCGTGCCCACACTCAATGATGTCACCAAGAGGGCCTCGCAAGGCTCGCTCGATCCGGTCTACGTCCTGGTCGGCACCGAGCGCCTCTTGATCGAGCGCGCAGTCGACGCAGTACGCAAGGCCGTCGACTCCATGGGCGCCGCCGGGTTCAACATCGAGATCTTCGACGGAAAAGGGCTTGAAGCTGCACGCGCGATCTCCGCGGCTCAAACCCTCCCCATGATGGCCGACAAGCGCTTGGTTCTCGTGCGTCGCTTCGATGCCATGACACCCACGGAGCAGAACCACCTCGCGCAGTACTTGAGCGATCCGAGCGACAGCGCCTGCCTCGTGATGACCGCCGACAAGCTCGATGGGCGATCGAAGCTAGGAAAAGCGGCGAAAAAGCAGGGCTGCCTCATCGATGCGAAGCCGCTTCGGGGGAATGACCTGCGCGAGTTCATTCGCGCGGAGGCGAGCTCGCGCGACCACAACATCGCGCCACAGGCGATCGAAACGTTGCTGGATGCAGTAGGAGACGATCTCGCCGCTATCGATGATGCCATGGAGCGGCTCTCGTTGTTCGTTGGCGCAGGTCAGCGGATCGACGCAGATGCCGTCATGCAGTGCGTGACCCGCATCCGCGTCGAATCGATTTGGAGCCTGGTCGATGCGATCGGCCTCAAGGACCGGCGCAAGGGCGTCGCGGCGGCCCAGTCGCTCCTCGATGACCGCGAGCCACCGTTGCGGC
>JBATLA010000491.1:0-4728 GCA_049669945.1 Polyangiales bacterium
CACCGCCTGTTCGCCTACGACGCGAGCTTCGTCAGCCGCAACCCGGCGAGCCCGGCGTTCCCCACCGAGCTCGCGCGACAACTCGACGCTGGGAATGAAGTCGCTGCGTCGCGCTCGGAGGACCATCGTAGGACCGAAGTCGCCGTACGGATGCCCTGGCAGGAAGGCCCGTGCGCGGTCGTGCTGCTAAGGGCAAAAGGGCCCCCACGTTGGTTCTCGGCTGCCGTGCTCTTGCCGGCCTTTGTGGTGGCGCTGGTGGTGATCGTAGTCGCGCTCTTTGCGGCGGGGCCGATCGTTCGGCGTGTACGTCAGCTCACCGAGTCGGTTCGAAAGCTCGGCAGCGACACCGAGGAGCCCATCGAGGTCGATGGCCATGACGAGGTCGCGGAGCTCGGCGCCGCGTTCGAGCACAGCCGTCAAACGATTCAGGCGCAGCTCGCCTCGCTTCGAGATCGTGAGGCCGCGCTCCGCAACTACATCGCCAACACGACGCACGACGTGATGCTCCCGCTCAGCGTGCTCCAAGGTCACTTGGTTTCGCTCCAGCAGCGAATCGAAGCCGGAGAGCCCCTCGATGCCATGGCCATCGTGCCGAGCATCGAGGAGTCGCAATACCTCGGCTCGCTCCTCCACAATTTGAACGCCGCGGCCCGGCTAGAATCGACGGAAGGCTTGGCGCACCGAGACACGATCGACCTGAATCGCCTCGTCGAGCGCGTCGTCGATCGGCACAGGCCAATCGCAAGCCGAAGGCAGATAGCGCTCGAAGTCGCGGTGCCTGAGCGCCCGGTCGAGGTTCAAGGCGACCTCACACTCCTGGAACAAGCGCTTAGCAATCTCGTTCAAAACGCGGTTCGATACAACCGAGCCGGCGGTCATGTCGCCGTCGCGTTGCGCGGCGATCGCAGTCGCTGGGCGCTCGACGTGATTGACGATGGCCCTGGCATCCCCGAGGAGGATCGTGGCCGGGTGCTCCAGCCATCGTTCCGTGGAAGCGAAGCGCGGACGCGGCACCCCCACGGGATGGGTCTCGGCCTTCATATCGTGAGCGATGTTGCCAAGCGCCATGGGCTGACGCTCGTGCTCGATGAGACCGAGAACGGCGGGCTCACGGTGACCCTCCGGCCCGGACTCGATACTTGACCCGGGGCCCGGTCCGTGCGGTGATTGCGAAAGCGGAGGGGCAATGTTCAAAGAGATTCTACAAGACCTCGTAGACCGGACCGATGGCGGGGTAGCCGGCCTTTTAATGGCCTCGGATGGAATTGCCGTCGATCAGTACTCGAGGGGCGACGGCGCGTTCGACATCGAATCCGTCGGCATGGAGTACAGCGTCGTGCTGAAGGGTGTGCAGCGCGCCGCGGAGATGCTCGACGCCGGCGAGACCCAAGAAGTGTCGGTGCAGACCGAGCGGCTGACGACCGTCGTCCGGATGTTGTCTGACGAGTACTTCGTCGCTCTCGCGGTCGAGCCCGGCGGCAACGTCGGAAAGGCGCGATACCTGCTCAGAACCAGCGCGCCGACCCTGATTGAAAATCTCTGACGCCATGGCAGGCTCGCTCAAACGCGTCCTGGTGCTCAACGGCCCCAACCTCAACCTCCTGGGGACTCGCGAGCCAGATGTATACGGCTCGACCACCTTGGACGACATCGCCGGAGAGCTTGCCGACCTGGGAAGCGACCTCGGAGCGACCGTCGAATTTCGTCAGTCGAACCAAGAGGGACAGTTGATCGACTGGCTGCACGATGCGCGCGATTCGTTCGACGGCGTCGTCATCAACCCAGGCGGGCTCACGCACACGTCCGTGTCGCTCCGCGACGGAATCGCCGGGGCAGGCCTGCCTACCATCGAGGTGCATATCTCGAACACCCCCGCGCGCGAGTCATTTCGCCATCAGTCGGTTACGGCCGCGGTGTGTATCGGCTCCGTGATCGGCTTCGGAAAGAACAGCTACGCGCTTGGCCTTCGTGCGCTTATCGACTATCTCAACGCCGCATGAAGGTGGACCTCGAGCAACTTCGCGAGCTCATTCGTCTCCTCGATGAGGCGAACCTCACCGAGATCGAAGTCGAGCACGACGATGACCGCATCCGGGTGCGTCGCGATCCTGCTGCGATCGTGACGGCGGTGCCCCAATCGGTCGCGCCGGTTGCGGCCGGTAGCACGGCTCCTGGAGCCGAAGCCGCCGAGACCGAGGAAGACGCCATCTACGTGACGTCGCCGTTCGTGGGAACCTTCTACCGGTCGCCCTCCCCCGATGGCGATGCGTTCGTCGACGTCGGCGATGAAATCGTCGTCGGCCAAGTACTCTGCATCGTCGAGGCGATGAAGCTGATGAACGAGATCGAGGCGGAAACCGCTGGCACCGTCGTCGAGGTGCTCGTGGAGAACGGCAAGCCGGTGGAGTACGGCGACCGGCTCTTCCGGATCGAAGCGACGTAGCCGTGTTCGAAAAAGTCCTGATCGCAAACCGGGGGGAAATTGCGCTGCGCGTAATTCGCACCTGCCGAGAGCGCGGCCTACGCACGGTCGCAGTGCATAGCGAGATCGACGCCGACGCCCTGCACACCCGCCTCGCCGACGAAGCGATTTGTATTGGACCTGCCGAGGCCGCGCGGAGCTACCTGCACATCCCCGCCATCATCGCGGCTGCGGAGATTACCGGCGCCGATGCCATACATCCCGGCTACGGCTTCCTCTCCGAGAACCCAGAATTCGCAGAGACCTGCGCACAATGCGACCTCCAGTTCATCGGTCCGCTTCCCGAGCAGATGCGCCAGTGGGGCGACAAGGTGAGCGCACGTGCGCTCGCAAAGAAGCTCGGGATGCAGACCCTCGAGGGCACCGAGCTTGCCACCGACGTCGACGACGCAGTGAAGAAGGCTGAAGCGCTCGGCTTTCCGGTCTTGCTCAAAGCCTCGGGCGGCGGCGGCGGCCGGGGCATGCAGGTGCTCCGCTCCTCTGAAGAAGTTCGGGCGAGCTTCGAGACCGCTCGCGCGGAGTGCGCGGCTGCGTTCGGGAACGATGCGCTCTACTTCGAGCGGTTCCTCGAGCGACCGAGACACATCGAGTTTCAAATCCTCGGCGACCGATACGGCAACATCCAGGTTCTCGGCGAGCGAGAGTGCTCGATCCAACGGCGCCACCAGAAGGTCCTGGAAGAGGCGCCCAGCGTCGCGCTGACCGACGAGCAGCGCAGCGACATGTCCGAGACGATTCGGCGCGCGATGACCGAGGCCGGCTACCTCTCGGCCGGAACCCTCGAGTTCCTCCTCGACGAGCGCGGCGAGCTCAACTTCCTCGAGATGAACCCGCGGATCCAAGTCGAGCACCCCGTGACCGAGCTCATCATGGGCGTCGACTTGGTGGCCGAGCAGATCCGGATCGCCGAAGGCGAAGCGCTCGAGGTTCCAACCCCGCCGTTGGCGCCGCGCGGGCACGCGATCGAATGCCGCATCAACGCAGAAGATCCGGTCACCTTTGCGCCTTCCCCGGGCGTCATCTCGGAGCTCCACATGGCCGGCGGGACCGGGGTCCGCATCGATAGCGGCGTCTACGGCGGTGGCAGGGTTCCGCCCCACTATGACCCGTTGATCGCCAAGATCATCGTACATGCCCCGACACGCGCTCAGGCCATCGCGAAGATGCGGCGGGCGCTGAGTGAGACGATCATTGGCGGCATTCGCACGAACATTCCGCTCCATCAGCGCATTTTGGAGCACCCTGCCTTCGAGGACGGCCGCGTTTCGACCCGCTTCTTGGACGACCTTCAGGGTTAGGGCTTGTTGACCGCCCCCGTGCGGCATTAGTAGACTTGTGTGGGCGCACTGAACGCATGGGGGCTTAGCAGGGGCTTTGGGTATCAACAGAAACAAGGTGTTGGAAGCGGCGCGCAAGCACCAGTCGCGCGGCCAATACGACAAGGCAATCGCTCAGTACAAGAAGCTCGTCGACGCCGATAAGCGCGACGTTCGATCTTTGCTGAAGATTGGGGACCTGTACGTCCGCAAGGGCGATCGGGGCTCGGCGATCGAGACGTACCAAGGCGTCGCCGACCACTACGCGCAACAGGGCTTTTTCCTCAAGGCGATCGCAGTCTTCAAGCAGATCCTCAAACTCGATCCTTCCAGGCTCGATGCGCAGGTTCAGCTCGGCGAGATGTACGAGCAGCTTCAGCTCATCAGCGACGCAATGAGCGTGTTCGAAGACGTGTCGAACGGCTTCATGCGCGCGGGCGACACCGACGAAGCACTCCGGATGCTCGGCAAGATGGTCGAGCTCGACCCGGAGCACATCCCCGTGCGCATCAAGTACGCCGAGGCGCTCTCGCGGGCCGGACGCACGCAAGAGGCTGCGGATGAGTTCGAACAGGGCGCGCAGCTCTTGAAGGATCAGGGCCGACTCGACGACTACGTCAAGGTCGCCGAACGCCTCCTCTACCACCGCAGCAACGATGTGCGTGTCGCCAAAGATCTGGCGCAAACGTACATCACGCGACGCGACCCCAAGCGCGCGCTCGGCAAGCTTCAGCTTTGCTTCAAGGCCGATCCGCGGGACGTCACGACGCTCTCGCTCCTGGCCGAAGCCTTCTTGATGCTCTCGCAAAAGGACAAGGCGGTCAGCGTCTATCGCGAAATCGCGCGAATTCATCGTGAAGCGCACCGCCCGCAGGAGCGGATGAGCGCGCTCCACCGCATCCTCGAGCTGAACCCGAGCGACAAGGAAGC
>JBATLA010000492.1:0-3880 GCA_049669945.1 Polyangiales bacterium
GGTTCAACGACCGGCTGTTGCCCCCGGGCACAAAGGTGACACGAATGTTGCAGAGCGGGCGCCTGGGGTGCTGGTTCTGCCCATGGCCTTGATCTAAGGTTTCCCCGCCATGAAGTTTTCGTTCGCGCCTCGAGCCCTGTTGCTTGGTCTGTTCCTGCTATCGGCGTGCGGCGACGATGGCGGGCCGGCCGGAACGGCAGGTAACGACAGCACCTTGGTCGGCGGTCCCTGCATGAGCAACACCGAGTGCGACCAAGGGCTCTGCCAGTCGGGTGACGCGTTTCCGGGAAGTATTTGCACGCTCTCGTGCGGCGGCTCCAACAACTGCCCTTCGGGCTCATCCTGCGCTGAGCTCGACAGCGGTTGGGTCTGCCTCGTCAGCTGCATGGACACCGCCGATTGCCGGGAGCAATGGTCTTGCGAGCCTGTCATCGAAGCCGGGACGGACGGTGGCAGCACGGTGTCGGTCTGCATCGGGTCCGCCCCGGTTTCTTGATCTCGAGCAGGCTCAAAACGCGATCCCCTTCAGCGCGTGCTGAAGCATGACTGGATCCGGGGTGGCGAGCGCTTCGTAGAACGCCACTGCGACGCCGACCGCGACCTCCCACGGCTTCACGGTGAACGAGGTGTCAGGCCACTCGATCGATTCTGCGATCGTTTTGATGTAGCTAGCGAACTGGGGGTCTCTGGTTTGGGTAGTCATGTCTCTTCTCTCTTTCGATTGGTTTCTATCGGTGTTTAGGCCGCGCTTCGCAGATACACATCGGCATCGATGAAACTCACGGCGGCATCTCTCACACTCGGGTCCCGAAGGATTCGTTGGTGCCCGAGGCCCTCGGTGATGATCAACTGGGCGCCCGGCCAATGTTGGGCGATACCGCGACCGACACCGACAGGGACTTCCTTGTCGTCGCGGTCGTGAATCACGAGAAGAGGGATCTCCATTGTCGGCGCAATGGCGTGCGCCAGCATGTCTTCCAAGGGCACGCCGAGTCGGCGCTCTATGCGCTGCTTCACGCGAGCACGCACGTCGTCGTTGATGCCGAGCGCAGCGCCGAAGATCTCCAAGAAGTTCCGCGGATCGGCGGGTGGAGCGACGAACACCGCGCGCTCTGCTTGGAGCCCGTAGGCGAGTGCGAACGTGGTCGCGGCGCCTCCGAGCGAGTGTGCGACGATCGCGTAGACCCCGCCGAGCTCATCGACGACCTGACGAATGCAATTCGCGATCTCGGGTAGGGAGCTCCGCCTTCCCTCGGAGTCGCCGTGCCCGTAGGCGTCGAACGCCACGACGCGGTAGCCGCGCCTGACGAGCGGGGCGACGAAGCTTCCGAGCTGCGTTGCCCGCCCGTTCCAGCCATGGACCAGCAGAACGATCGGACCCGCACCCCAAGACCAGACCTGCATGCCAGCGACCCGCGACCCGACGGCGCTCTGCAGCACCGTTCGCTCATCCGGATGCAAAGACGAGCGGCGGGTGGTCCGAAAGAGCTCTGCAGCCACCGCCGAGGTGAGGCCCGGTGCGGCGCGGCTGGCGCCCGCAAACCCCCTGCGAATCCAAGGGGCTGCGCCTCGAACAAAACGAACGTTCGTGCTTTTATGTGGTTTCGACAAGGTGTTTTCGTGTGTGGCGGTCATGCTCTTCTCTCCTTTAGTGGGCGCGGGCCAGCAGCGATTCGAATGCGCGGCACGCGACTTCCGCTGCGTTGGCATCGCCGAGCAGGCGTCCGAAATGGTGATAGGCACCCGTGAGCGAGCTCAGCTCGAACACGAACAGTTCGACGTCCAGATCATCGCGGAAGTCGCCGGTCTCGATGGCCAATCGGGTGGCCCGCTCCAGCATCTTTCGCTGCTCCTCTTGGATCGATACCAAGTAGTCGCGGGCAGGGCCTGGCTGATCGTCGAGCTCGGCGGCTACGGCGTGGAAGATGCAGCCGCCGGGGAGGCTCTCCTCCCACTCCTTCAGCGTGCGCTCGAAGATGGCGCGAATGCGCGCTTCGCCGCGAGGCTGCTTGAAGGCGGGCGCGGCGACGACATCGACATAGCGCTGCCGCGCCTCCGCGAGCACGTGCAGCTGAAGCTGCTCCTTCGACTTGAAGTGTGCGAAGAGGCCGCTCTTGCTCATGCCGGTCGCATTTGCGAGCGCTCCGATTGTCAGCTTGTCGAGGCCGACGGTGCTCACCAGGTCGAGCGCCTGGTCGACGATGGCTTGCTTGGTTTCTTCGCCCTTGCCCATAAACTCAAAATAGCACGATCGTTCGTGCCGTCAACCGGGAAAGATCGTAATTCGATATTCCTATATGATTTCAAGCGCTTCACTTGCAGCTGGGTGCTGCGGCCGCTGGTACGACCTGGGGAGGGAAGGCCCCCGCCGGGTCGGCAAACAGCAGAGTGACGCTGTCTGCATCGGGCGGGAAATCCCCGCGGATCTGGAGGTGGTTCAGCCCAGCGACCTCGTCGTAACTCATTTCGAACACGAGCGGTGCGGTCCACTCCCCGGTCACGCCCACGGGGATGCCGGTCGGGCCGCTCTCCGAGAATTGGGGCACGCCGTCCATGCCGACCGGAAGCTCGAACGAGCCCTCGCCCACGGTCAGCGTAAACATCACGTCCGACGGCGACTCGAACAGCAGCGAGATGCATCGGACATCGAACTGATTGGGCTCGAGTCGGTAGATCTTCCCAGACACCGCGGCGGCCATCGGCGGCAGATCGGGAACGGGCTTGGCCGGCGGGGGCTTCGTGGCCTCTTCGATCGCCTGAGTGAGCCGGGCGAATCCCTCCGCGTTGGGCTCGAGCGCCTCGTCGGATTGTAGCGCCGCGGCCAGGAGCGGAGCGATGTCGCTGCGAACGTCGATGCCGCGGCCGGTAAAGACAGCGACGACGTCTTTGTCCGGCCAAACCATGATCGCTTGGCCGCCACGGCCCTGCGCTTCGTAGAGGCCTTCGAGCTCGCCCGCGAGGATCCACCACTGGTATCCGTATCCGGTCCCGTCGGGCCCCGTCGAGAGATAGGGTTGCGTTGCCGCGTCCACCCAAGTGCTCGATACGATCTGTTCGCCGTTCCACGCGCCGTCGTTGAGGAAGAGCTGGCCGATACGCGCCATGTCACGAGGATGGAGTTGCAGGTCGCCCCAGCCGTGATTCACGCCTTGAGGATCGTTCGGCCACACCGATTGGGCGATGCCCAGCGGTTCGAAGAGGTTCGTGATGGCAAACGCGTGAGTCGTCTGCTCCGCGACCGAGCTCACCATGGCCGACAAGAGATGCGACCCCGGGCTGCAGTAGGCAAACGCGGAGCCGGGTGTAGTCGCCATCGGAAGCTCGAGCGCGTACTCCACGTAGTCCACGCTCGCGATCATCGCGTAGAGTTCTTGCTCGCCGGGGAGGTAGCCGCACGCCAGCCCCGAGCTCATCGTGAGCAGGTGCTCGAGGTCGATGTTCTCCTTGCCGTCGCCCGTGGGCGGGGGCGCGAGGTCCCCGAAGAAGTCCGTCACGCCCTGGTCCAGGTCGAGCAACTCCTGATCGACGGCGATACCGACGAGAGTCGACGTCACGCTCTTGGTAACGGACGCGATGTCGTGCGGCTGCTCACCGAGGTAGGGATAGAAGTACGCATCGACGATCAGCACGCCGTTGCGGACGATTTGCACGCTGTCGATCGGGAGGCCTTCGCTGTCGATTTGCTCGACGACCGAAGCGAGGCCGGCCGAATCGAAGCCCTGTTCCTCGGGCGGCGAAGTGGGCCACTCATCGCCTGGCGCTTCCGAGCTGGATTGGCAGCTCGAGCAGCCCCACGCCAGCAATCCCAGCACGCAGATGAACCGTCCCAGCCGTCTCGTCCCAAGCATCCGCCGAACGATAGGGGCGAGCCGCGTAGAAG
>JBATLA010000493.1:0-1765 GCA_049669945.1 Polyangiales bacterium
ATGCACCTTTTTGGCCTCAAAGGTCGGCTTCGACCTCGAACGGAAGCGCTCCGAGGAGGCTTCCTTCTGCGTCACGGATCTCGACTCGCCACAAACCCGGTGCGTCGAAGTTTCGCGTGTAGGCCCAGGTTCGCCATCGAGGTGCGGAAGCCGGAATCTCGAGCTCGATTCCGCCGCTCACCTTCCCTTGCGGTCCGATGAAGTGCACGAACAAGCGCTTGCCGGATTCGGACTCGTTGCTGACCTCGACGAACGCGTAGACCATCTCGTGACGAGTACCGAACGTGGAAGTCGGTGCGACCGGCTCGCGCTTGGCGATCTCGGACGTGGTCACCAAGCGTTGGATCGTGAGACCGTCGACGGTCTCGATGCTGGGCTCGAAGGGGGCCTCGACCGCCTTCGGTTCTTCCTTCACGGGCGTGAGCTCGGGCGTTTCGATCTGAACCGGCTCCGGCTTGGCTGTTGTTACCGTGGCCGTGAGGACCGGCTCGGCTGTCGCCACGGGCGCGATCAGCTTCTCGGGTTTCGGTTCTTCCTCGGCGCATCCGAGTGTCGAGAGCGCGGCTGCGGCCAAGGCGATGATGACGATGTGCTGGGTGTTCATGGGACCTCCTGGCCCGACGAAGGAGCACAGGCCGTGCCAGCCCTGAAAGCCGTGCGATCCACGTCTTTCGGCGCACGGAGTGTGTCAGCTTGGACGCGACCGTGGCTCAGCGCCCACGCCGCATGTCGCCGGCGTCCCCCGGCGGATTGCCAAAAGGCGGGAGCGCCTTGGCACCCTGCGCTTGCCGAAAATGCCCGATCGCCCAGTGCACCGAAGGGAACGCAAGCTCCGCGGCAGGCAATTCGTCGAACGAGAACAGACCGACTTCTTCGCTCTCGGGCCCTACGGCCACGTCGGGCGACGACAAGCGTGCTCGGTAAAAGAGCTGAAGCTGACTGATGTGGCGCAAGCTGTAGACCGCAAGCAGATCGATGATCTCGAGGCGGGCGCGCGCCTCCTCCCACGCTTCGCGCGCGGCCCCCTCTTCCGGGCTCTCCCCCATCTCCATGAAGCCGGCTGGGAGCGTCCAGTAGCCACGACGCGGCTCGATCGCGCGACGGCACATGAGTAGTTTGTCTTCCCAGGTTGCGACCACGCCGACGACCACCTTGGGGTTCTCGTAGGCAACGTAGTTGCAATCAGGGCAGACGAGACGCTCGCGGTTGTCACCGCTTGGGACAGTACGAACTCTCGGGCCTTTGTCTCGCTCGCTCATGAACCAACCGCGGTGGTTGCGTTCGTACCATGGAGCTCTGGCCGGGGCTATGGCGTACGGCGATGTTCGCCTTAGACTCCGCCGATGAATTCGCGTCCCCGCCCCGATCGGCCGCAAGTGCTTGGCGTGTTTCGCCAGCTCAAGCACGGCGTCGCCTTGGTGTGGACGACCAGCCGCGGTCTTAGCTTTGCGCTTGGCCTGTTGAGCTTGGTCGCCGGTGTGTTGCCGGCCGGGGTGGCTTGGGTTGGCAAGCTCATCGTCGACGGGGTCGTGCAAGCTGCCGAGACCGGAGCCCCTGAAGACCAACGCGCGGCTCTCACCTGGGTCGTGGTGGAGCTAGGGCTCGTGGCACTCCTCGCTGGCGCGCAAAAAGGCCTGAGCACCTGCCAACAGCTCCTTCGCGCGCTCCTCGGCCAGCGCGTGAATGAGATGATCCTGGAGAAGGCGTTGACGCTCGACCTCGCCGCCTTCGAGGACTCCGAGCTCTACGACAGCATGACACGCGC
>JBATLA010000494.1:0-7187 GCA_049669945.1 Polyangiales bacterium
GGCCTCGGCCCCGCAGATCGAGATCGACCCAGCCCCGATCGAGGCGACGCGACCCGAACCGATCGCCGTGGCGGATCCGCTTCCTCCCGAGCTCGCCCCGCTCAGCGACGAGACCTCGCCTTGTTCACATTGCGGCGCGCAGGTCCCGGAGAACTTCCGGTTCTGCCACGTCTGCGGACACGACTTACATGCGGATGGCGTTCCCGACGGTGGTGCGGCAGTCCCCGAAGAGCGGGTTTCGGCGCCGGCCGTCGCCGAGGCACCCGAGGGCGCAACCCAACGAGCCCGACTGGTGTTGATTCAGCCCGATGGCTCGGAGGGCGACTCGTTTCCGCTCGGAGCGGGCAGAACGCTGATCGGCCGGAGCACCGGTGGCATCTTCGCGAGCGACGCATATCTCTCGCCGGAGCACGCAGAGTTCCGTTTCGAGGACAACCAGCTGGTCGTGAAGGACATGGAGAGCCTCAACGGTGTCTACATCCGCATCGATCCGGAGTTCCCAATCGAGCTCTTCGACGGGAGCGTGTTCCGGGTTGGTCAGGAGATCCTTCGCTTCGACGCGCCATCTGCGCCCGACCCAGGGGCCGACGGCACGCAGTACGCCGGAAGCCCCCACCGTGGGTTCGTCGGCCGCATCTCGTTGGTAATCGGTCGTGACGCGACTGGAAACAGCTATCCGATCCCCCCCCACGGGATTCACCTCGGCCGCGAACGCGGTGATGTTCTGTTCCCGGAGGACGGTTACGTCTCCGGCCTTCATTGCCGCATCCATTCGGAGGTTGGGCACGTGTTCCTGACCGATGTTGGGAGCTCCAACGGCACGTTCGTGCGTGTGTCCAACGAGTCGTTCGTGCCGCAGGGCACGTTCGTTTTGATGGGTCAGCAATTGTTCCGCGCTGAGTACTAGTTGGAATCTGCGGTAATTCCGAGCCGCAAGCGCAAGAACTCTTCGACGCGGTCGGTAATCCGCTCGGGCTGCTCGACCGGCGCCGCATGGCTCGCGTCTTCGATCACCTCGAGCTCGGCGTTCGGAATGGCGTTCGCCATCTCGTCGGCCAGCTCCATTGGGGTGAACGTGTCGCGCTCCGCAGCGACGACGAGCGTCGGGACTTCGATGTCCGGTAGAAAGGTTTTGGCGTCGTGCTCCCCCGCGTATTGGAGCATTCGTAGAAACACATCGGGGTTCATCAAGGCGGCATGGTCCCAGTAGCGCTGAAAGTCCTCCTCCTGGATGCGGTCGCCATCGAGCTCACGTCCAGCGCACGCGACGCGGAATGCCAGCGCGGCCGGAACGCGTCCCCACACGGCGCGCGCCACGCTCGGGAACATCTTACTACCGCGCACCAAGCTCGGAAGGACCTGGTCCAGCAAGTCGGTGCCGTGGAAGGTCGTGGTGATGCGTCCGAAAGTGCCGCACATGAGGACCAGTGCACCGACATCGTCCGGGTTCCGCCGATAGTATTCGAGCGCGACTTGTACGCCCATCGAGTGCGCCACGATGACGGGGCGTTCGATTGCGCGGGCATCACACACGCGGCGGAGGTCGCTTGCCAGATCCTCGATGGAGAGGCGGTCGCGATCCACGGGGGGACCGCTTCGGCCATGGCCGCGAAAATGCCAGTGGATGACCCGATGCCGCTCGGCCAAGCGGGGTGCGAGGTAGCGCCACGCAAAGCCGTCGCAGCCGATGCCGTCAGTGAGAACCACCGGCGGTTTGCCGTCACCGAGCTCCTCGACGAACAATCGGGTACCGTCTTCGGCCGTGACGAAGCACTCTCGCTCGTAGCGCACGCCTCTCGAGCTTACTTCTTGTTGGCGTCTTCCGGGCTGTCCGGGATGTCGTTCACGGAGGGCAGCTTGCGAATTTCGGGGAGGGCGATCTTCACGCAGCGCTGGACTATCCAGGAGAGCGAGCGATCCAACCTTGCCGATTCGTGCTTGATGTCGTGTAGCATCGACTCTGGGAAGTAGAGGCTTTGCTTGCGCTTATCGGTCGTAGACATCTTTAAGGATCCTCCGTGTATCTCGTGGTCCTACCCAGGGATACATGCAGTGTCAATTACAAAGGTCTGAGCCCCATGTTCCGTCACAAATCCAGCCGCAAAACACTCCGGCTCGTCTTCGTAGGTGCAGCGGCCGTGATGCTCGTCGCGTTGATGGCTTCGGAGGTGCCCGCGCGGCGGAGTCCGTTCGAGCCTCTGTCAACCTTTGCGCGCGCGTTGGCGTTCATCGAGCTCGCATACGTGGAGCCCGTCGACCAGGAGACGCTCGTGCACGGTGCCATTCGCGGGCTCGCCAACTCGCTCGATCCGCACACCGTCTTCATGGACCCCGAAGAGTACGCGATCTTCAACAGCGACGCAGAGGGGCGTTTTGCGGGCATCGGGGTCGAGGTGTCGACGCGTGATGGCTGGCTGACGATCCTGTCGGTGTTCGACGGAGGGCCTGCCGCAATGGCCGGCCTGCTGCCGGGGGATCGTTTCTTGGCGATCGAGGGCGAGGAAGCGAGGGATCTACGTCTGTACGACGCCGTACGCCGCATCCGTGGCGAGCCGGGCACGAACGTGAACGTGACGCTGCGCCGCGACGGGCAAGCTCTCGCAATCGAGCGGACGCTGACCCGCGCGTTCATCGAGCTCGACCCAGTGGAGGTCCAAAGCCTCGAGGATGGGGCCGTCTACGTTCGGATCAAGGCGTTTCAAGAAGGGACGGCGCGCGCCCTCAGGCGCGCCCTCGACGACGCAGTCATGAAGCGGAAGAAGCGGGGTGGGGTCCGGGGCGTGCTCATCGACCTCCGCGACAACGGAGGTGGCCTGCTCGACGAGGCGGTGTGGGTGAGTGACGAGTTCATCGCGACAGGCGCCATCGTCAGCACGCGTGGGCGCGATGGCGAGCTGGTCAAGCAATACTCCGCGCGGCGCGCGGGCACGCGCCCGAAGTGGCCCATGGTCGTCCTCATCAACGAGAACACCGCGAGCGCGTCGGAAATCGTCGCAGGCGCACTGCAAGATCAGGATCGAGCGACGGTGGTCGGTGTCCGCTCGTTCGGCAAGGGCAGCGTTCAGACCGTCTACGAGCTTCCCGACGGCAGCGCGCTCAAGCTGACGATCTCCCGCTACTACACGCCCTCCGGCCGTTCGATTCAGGCGCAAGGCATCACACCCGACTTGCTAGCCGAGCAACCCCGCGAAGACGGTGAGCCGGATCCGGTTCGCGAGGAGGAGCTCGAAGGACACCTCGTAGCGAAGCACGGTGGAGGGAAGCCCACAAACACCAAGCGAGCTCCCGAGGCCAACGGGAAGGCGCCGAAGCTCTTTGAAGACGATCCTCAGGGGGCGCGGGGGTATTGGGTGTTGCGCGCGGCGATGGACTGAGGCTGGCCCTCTCCGCGTGAGCGTCAGCGTCTACGCAGTCGCCGAAACGTCACCCCTTTGGTCTCGCCGACGTGGCTTTCCACTTCCTCGAAATCGGCTAGCTCGGTCGGGAAATGGGTGTCTCCCTCGACATCCTGGTCGATGCTGGTGAGGTGGAGCTCGGTGGCGATGGGTAGGGCTTCGAGGTAGAGGCTTGCGCCGCCGATGACGAATGGGCAGGGGTCGGTCGTTCTTGCGAGTGTGATCGCTTCATCGAGGCTGCCCGCGGTTTCACATCCATCGAAGGTCGCTCCGCTCCGCGTCACGACGATGTTGCGGCGCTTTGCGAGCGCGCGGCCGATCGACTCGTGGGTCTTGCGGCCCATGATGATCGCGTGACCGCTCGTGCACTTTTTGAAGTGCTTGAGGTCTTCGGAGATGTGCCACGGAAGATCGCCGGCCTTGCCGATCACGCCGTTGCGGGCGACGGCCACGATCATGGCGAGCGGGGCCGGATTGGCGAGGGCGTCCGTCACACGGCCACCGGCGCCTTGATGCGCGGGTAGGGGAGGTAGTCCTTGAGTTGGAAGTGCTCGTGACGGAAGTCGTAGAGGTTCTTCACCTCGGGATCGATCACCATGGTTGGCAACGGGCGGGGTTGGCGCGAGAGCTGGAGCCGCGCTTGATCGACGTGATTGCTGTAGAGGTGAACGTCGCCGAACGTATGAATGAACTCGCCGGGTTCCAGCCCGGATACCGAGGCGATCATCATGTTGAGGAGTGCGTAACTCGCAATGTTGAACGGGACGCCCAGAAACACGTCTGCGCTGCGCTGATAGAGTTGGCAGCTCAGGCGGCCGCCACTCACGTAAAACTGGAAGAGCGTGTGGCAAGGGGGCAGGGCGACGCGTTCGGCTTCGAGGGGATTCCAGCCGGAGATGATCAGCCTGCGGCTGTCCGGGTTGTTTTGGATCTGCTCGAGTACGTACGAGAGCTGGTCGAACCCGTCGCGTTCGTACGTCCCGTCCTGGCGCTTGGTGGCGCCGAAGTTCCGCCACTGATGTCCGTACACCGGGCCGAGATCGCCTTCCTTGCGTCCGAACCTCGCGGTCTGCTCAGCGGTGGCCCACTCGTCCCAGATCGTGACACCGACCTCCTGCAAGTGGCTCACGTGGGTCTGGCCGCGGACGAACCAGAGCAGCTCGTGAATGATCGACTTGAGGTGCACCTTCTTCGTCGTGAGGAGGGGGAAGCCCTCCCGAAGGTCCATCCGCATCTGGTAGCCGAAAAGGCTCTTCGTCCCCGTGCCGGTTCGGTCGTCGCGTTCGACACCTTCGTCCAGCACCTTGCGCAGCAGATCCAGGTACGCTCGCATCGCCCTACTGCTCGGTCACCTCGACCGGTTCGCGAGCGTCGTCGCGTCGGATCGAGTAGCGCACAAGCGCGCGCAGAATGTCGTTGCGCTCGAGGTCGCCAACCAAGCGCTTGATGTCTTCGTACACCGACGGGTCCGTGAGCAAGGCGCCGATGGTTCCTTTGCCCTCGCGTGCCTCCTTGGTGAGGAATGCGATGTCGTCACTGGCGTTCTGAAGATTGGTCATGAACGAGTCGCCAAGCTCGCCATAGATGAGCTGGTTGACGGCACCTTCGCCCTCGCGGACATCGGTCAGAATCGTGTTGAGCTGCCCAAAAGTATCCCGGATGTTCCGGATCGCGTCCGCGCCTTCGGTGCCGTAGAGCAGCGCGTTGACCGTGCCATCGTTGTTCTGAACGTCTTTGGTGATCTTGTTGAGGTTCTCACCAAGCGCCGCAACCTGCTTCCCCGCTGCCCGCAACTCTTTCACGGCGCCTTTGACGTCACGGCCGAGCTCGGCGTCATACATCAGGCGACCGATCGTGCCGTCTCCGTTCGCGATCATGCCGCTGGCCTTCGCGAGGTTGCGCGCCGTCTCCTTCAGGTCTTCGGAGAACTCCTGGTCGGCGAAGGGGTCGGTCGCGAGCCTCAGGTTGTGCGCGGTCCCTTCGGCTTCGACCAGGGTTCGTTCGGCGAGCGCCATGATGCCGCCTCCAGCCGCGACCGGGATCGGCTCGTCATTATCCCACTCCGGGTAATCCTCCGGACCGACCGAGATCTCGATGAGTCGATCACCGAGAAGGCCTTTGCTTCCGATCGCGGCGAAGCTGGGCTTCGGGTCCGTGCCCTCCAAGGCGAGACCTTGCACTCCTCGAATGAGATGGGTCGCGTCGTCGATGACCCGGAAGTACACCTCGATGGTTCCCGTCTCCCCGATCACGACCTCAGTGACCGAACCGACGTTGACGCCGGCCCCCCGGACCGTGTTGCCCTTCTGCAAGCCTCCGACGTCGTTGAAGACGGCATGGTAGGTGGTCTTGGGCGCAAAGACGTTCTCCTGGGCGCCGATCGCGAAGGCGACGCTCGCGCCGATCACCAGTGCGACCAAGACGAAGATGCCCACGCGGAGTCGAGTTGCGGCAGTGGTCCTCATGTCTTGCCCAGGGCCCCCTTACCCTGCACTCTTTAGCAGAGTTTCGGTGTCCTCGTCGACTGGAGCGTTGCCGTCGATGAAGTCGCGGACGCGTGGGTCCTCGGAGGCAAGCAGCTCGTCCGGGGTCCCCGAGAAGATCACGTATCCATCTTGGATCATGGCGATCCGGTCACTGATGGCGAGCGCCGTGTCCATGTCGTGTGTGACGACGACCGACGTGACGTCGATCGTTTCGTTGAGGTGCTCGATGAGGTCGGCGATACGCGTGACGTTGATTGGGTCCAGGCCAGTCGTCGGCTCGTCGTAGAGAAGCACCTCCGGCCGAATCGCCAGCGCGCGCGCCAAGGAGACGCGCTTCTTCATGCCGGCAGACATGTCGGCAGGCCAGGTGTCCTCCGTGCCCGGAAGGCCGACGTAGGTCAGCGACTCTCGGACGCGTTCGGAGATCTCTTTCTCGCTCATCGAGAGCTGTTCGCGCAGCCCGTAGGCGACGTTTTCCTTTGTGCTCAACGAGTCGAACAACGCGCCCGCCTGAAACAACATTGCGACCCGACGCCTGACCGGCGCGTACTCGGCCTCCGTGATGCCGGAGATCGTCTGCCCGTCGAACGAGATCTCCCCGCCGTCGACTTCGAGCAGGCCGATCAGCAGCTTGAGCATGACGCTCTTGCCTTGGCCCGAGCCCCCGATGATGGTGAGCACCTCGCCCTCGCGGATCTCGAGGTTCAGGTCCCGGTAGACCACCTTCGGTCCAAAGGCCTTCTTGACCCCTCGGAACTCGATGAGCGCCATCTGCGCGACTTTAGTTGGGCTTGGGTGGCGCGTCGACTACTGTAGGGCTCATGCTTTGCCGCCCCGGCTGGCTCGTGTTGAGCGTCTTCGTTCTCGCGAGTTGCACTGGACGACAGGAGGCGGTCCGCGCCGCGCAGCCGCACCTCGAGGCCTTTTCCGAGATGCGAGTCCGGGCGCTCGATTTGCTGGAGCTCCGGGCTGACGTCGAGCGAAAGAAGCTCCTCCTGGAAGCTTCCGAGGGGGATCCGGAGGCGTTGCCCGACAATTTGAAGCCGCTCCTCGAGCAGATGCGCCTCCACAACGTCCAGCTGACCGCGGCGGAGCTCGAGAAGGGGGAGGCCTTGTTCTGGCGAATGCTGGACCAAGCCTTCTCTGACGACCCCGATGTCATGCAGGCCGAAATCGTATTCCTCGAAAAAGGCGGTGCGATCTCCACATTCCGCTCCCCGCGCGATCGCGAGGTGCCGGCGGGCGTGAAGTGGTTCGGCCTCCGGGAGCAGCGCACCTTCGCCGGCCTCGGCAGTTGCGTGACCGA